>JAJXZN010000156.1 GCA_021780015.1 Pseudomonadota bacterium | reverse complement strand
CGAGCGCGAAAACCGCGCCGCGGGCTCGGACGCTACGGTCGCATGGACGATATGCAAAGGGGCTTCGTGCGTCGTGCCCGGCGCGACGTCGATGACGAGACCGTCCTGCATCAAGGCCGCATTGAGCGAGACCATCGCGTCGTCGGCCTCGGCCCAGGCGGCGTCAAGGCCTTCGATCAGCGCCGGCGTGCCTTGCGCCAGCGCCGCCGCGACCGACATCACTTTGATGCCGGCCGGCAATGGCCCTGACAATTCCGGGACAAAGATGCCATCGACGAGCACCAGCCGCGGCGATGGCAATTTACCGGCCTCGGCGGACAGCTTGGCAATCTGCTGATCCGTCGGGATCGGCGCGAGCGGCAGCGCCCGGCGCATCAGATTGCGCAAGTCGGTATAGTGCCAGGCTTCGATGCGGCGGTTGGGCAGGCCGGCGCGGGCAAAGGCCGCGAAAGCCTGCGCCCGCTGTTCGGCAACGGCCGGATTGCCCGGCAGGTTGGCCTTCGCCTCGCGGAACGCTTCGGCCAGCGCGCTTTCCGCAGCCGTCGGCGTGGGAATGACTGGAATGCTCATGGCCTATGCCACTTCTGCTTCGACGTAGTCGCGGTAGCCGTTCTTCTCGAGTTCGAGCGCCAGCTCCTTGCCGCCGCTGCGCACGATGCGCCCGCCCGCCATCACATGCACTTTGTCCGGCACGATATATTCGAGCAGGCGCTGATAATGGGTGATGACGAGGAAGCTACGCCCCTTGGTTCGCAAAGCGTTGACGCCATCGGCGACGATCCTGAGGGCGTCGATATCGAGGCCCGAATCCGTCTCGTCGAGAATGGCAAAGCGCGGCTCGAGAAACGCCATTTGGAAAATATCCATGCGCTTCTTCTCGCCGCCGGAGAAGCCGACATTGACGGCGCGCTTCAACAGGTCGGACTTGATGTCGAGCTTCGCCGCCGCGGCATTCACCCGCTTCATGAAATCGGGAATCGAAAGCTCGGGCTCGCCGCGCTGCTTGCGAATGGCGTTGAGCGTCGCCTTCAAGAAGGTCATCGTCGTGACGCCGGGAATCTCGACCGGATATTGAAAGGCGAGAAATACGCCCCTGGCAGCGCGCTCGTCGGGCGAGAGGTCGAGGATGTTCTCGCCGTCGAGCAGCACTTCGCCCGAAGTGACTTCATAATCCGGCTTGCCGGCGATGACATAAGAGAGCGTCGATTTGCCGGAGCCGTTCGGCCCCATGATCGCGGCAACTTCGCCGTCGGCGACGGTGAGATTGAAGTCCTTCAGGATTTCGCGGTCGCCGATCGACACGCTCAAATTTCTGACGTCCAACATGATTGTGATCCTTGCAACGAGAGGCGCGGGCTGATCAGCCGACGCTGCCTTCAAGCGAAACCGCGATCAGCTTCTGCGCTTCGACGGCGAATTCCATCGGCAATTGCTGCAGCACGTCGCGGACGAAGCCGTTGACGATCAGCGCCGTCGCCTCTTCGGCGTCGAGCCCGCGCTGCATGCAATAGAAGAGCTGATCTTCGGAGATCTTCGAGGTCGTCGCCTCGTGCTCGAACTGCGTCGAGTGATTATGTGCCTCGATATAGGGCACCGTATGCGCGCCGCAGTCATTGCCGATGAGCAGCGAGTCGCAATTGGTGAAATTGCGCGCGCCCGTCGCCTTGCGGTGCGACGATACCTGACCGCGATAGGTGTTCTGCGAAGCCCCGGCGGCAATGCCCTTCGAGATCACTCGGCTTGTCGTGTTCTTGCCGAGGTGGATCATCTTGGTGCCGGAATCGACCTGCTGGTGACCGTTCGAGATGGCGATCGAATAGAATTCGCCGCGCGAATTGTCGCCGCGCAGGATGCAGGACGGATATTTCCAGGTGATCGCCGAACCGGTCTCGACCTGTGTCCAGGAAATCTTCGAGTTCGCGCCGCGGCAATCGCCGCGCTTGGTGACGAAATTATAGACGCCGCCCTTGCCTGCGGCATCGCCCGGATACCAGTTCTGGACCGTTGAATATTTGATCTCGGCATCATCGAGTGCAATCAGTTCGACGACCGCCGCATGCAGCTGGTTTTCGTCGCGCTTCGGCGCCGTGCAGCCTTCCAGATAGGAGACGTACGCGCCCTTGTCGGCGATGATCAGCGTGCGCTCGAACTGGCCGGTGTTCTTCTCGTTGATCCGGAAATAGGTCGAAAGCTCCATCGGGCAGCGCACGCCCGGCGGCACATAGACGAACGACCCGTCGGAGAAGACGGCCGAGTTCAGCGTCGCGAAGAAATTGTCGGTCGGCGGCACGACGGAGCCGAGGTACTTGCGCACCAGCTCCGGATGCGTTCGCACGGCTTCCGAGATCGAGCAGAAGATCACGCCGGCCTTGGCCAGCTCTTCCTTGAAGGTCGTGATGACCGAGACCGAATCGAACACCGCATCGACCGCGACGCGGCTCGACGCCTCGGCTGCGCCTTCGACGCCGGCGAGGATCGCCCGCTCGTTCAGCGGAATGCCGAGCTTCTCGTAGACCTTGAGCAGTTCGGGATCGACCTCGTCGAGCGACTTCGGCCCCGCGGCGGTCTTCGGCGCGGCGTAATAATAGAGCTCTTGATAAGGGATCGGCTCGTAAGCGACCCGCGCCCAGCGCGGCTCCTGCATCGTCAGCCAGCGGCGATAGGCTTCGAGCCGCCACTCGGTCAGCCATTCCGGCTCATTCTTCTTGGCCGAAATGAAACGGACGATGTCTTCGTTGAGCCCCTTCGGCGCCTTTTCCGACTCGATCTCGGAGAAGAAGCCATACTTATATTCACTCACGTCGATCGACTTGACGCGATCGATCGTTTCCTGCACCGCAGCCATTCTTCTCTCCTCACCTCGGCGGTTTCAAGGACCGCTGGTTCAGACTTCAATTACGCGGCGGGCTTCACCCGCTTTGACCGGATCGTTTCGACCGCCTTGGCGAAGGCGATCCGAAACATGTCCACATCGTCCTCCTCGGAACTCCAACCGAAGCTCACCCGGATCGCGCCTTCCGCCAAGGCGGACGGCACGCTCATCGCCTCAAGTACGTGCGAGCGCTTGACCTTGCCCGAAGAACAGGCGGACCCGGACGAGACCGCGACGCCTTCGAGATCGAGCGCCATCAGCAAAACCTCCGCCCCCACGCCGGGCACCGCGAAATTCGCGGTATTCGGCAGGCGAGCGACGCCAGCGCCAAAGAACACGACATCGGGCGCACTCACCAGCACATCCCGCTCCAGCCTATCGCGCAGCCTGGCTAATCGGGCAATCTCAATCGCCCCAGCCTCAGCCAAACTCTCCGTCGCAGCGGCAAAACCCGCGATCGCCGCGACATTTTCGGTCCCGGCGCGCAGCCCGCGTTCCTGGCCGCCGCCCCGAACGATCGTATCCGCAATATGATGCCGGCCGGCGCCAAAACAAAGGGCGCCTGCGCCTTGCGGCCCCCCGATTTTGTGGGCCGAAAGCACCAGAATATCCGCGCCGAGCGCAGCGAAGTCACAGGCCGCTTTGCCTGCCGCCTGGACGGCATCGCAGACGAGCGCGCCGCCGGCGGCCTGGACGCGCCCCGCAGCCGCGGCGACCGGCTGCAGCACGCCCGTCTCGTTATTGGCGGCCTGGAGCGCCAGCAGGACCCGACGCCCCGCATGGCGCGCCAAAGCCGTATCGAGCGCGGCGAGATCGAGGACGCCGTCGGGCGTCAGCGGCAGTTTTTCGACGGCCGCAGCAGGGAAGCGATGGCCTTGCAGGACGCCGGCATGTTCCCCCGCCGAGACCAGGAGCACATCGAAGGGCGCCTTGTTGCCGTCAAGCTCAAGCCCGGGCGTGAGCGCCAGATTGAGCGCTTCCGTGGCACCCGAGGTAAAATAGACATTCTTGGGCTGGGTTTTGACGAAGCGGGCGAGGCTTTCCCGCGCCGCCTCGATCAGGGCCCGGGCGTGCCGGCCTTCGCGATGCACCGAAGAGGCATTGCCGCCCTGCCCCAAGGCGGCCACCATCGCCTCGCGCGCGGCCGGCCGCAACGGAGTCGTAGCATTATGGTCGAGATAGGCGCGTGCCCGCGTCAAAGATCAACCCTTCCGTCTGGCTCGACGCGAATCGAAAAAGCCCGCAGCCAAGTCAAAATATCAAGCCAAAATAATTGCAATCCGTACGGCCGGACGTGTAGATGAAGCCCCTGATTTGCCGACAGGCCCAGATAGCAGGCCCGGCAAGGTGCCGAAACGGTTAGAACAATTCTAACTCCAGACTATGTGGTCGGTGGCTCGTTCGTCAAGCAAACCCACGGAAAGGCTCGATTGTGCCGGCTGCATGCCGCGCCTGAGCCAGTGCCGCCAGAAGCTTTAGGAGACGGAATGCCCGAGGTTATTTTCAACGGCCCTGCGGGGCGTCTTGAGGGTCGCTTTCATCCCTCGACGCAGCGCGGCGCGCCCATTGCGATCATTCTGCATCCGCATCCGCAATTCGGCGGGACGATGAACAACCAGATCGTCTACAATCTCTATTATGCTTTCGCCGAACGCGGCTTCTCTGTGCTGCGCTTCAATTTTCGCGGCGTCGGCCGCAGCCAGGGCGCTTTCGATCACGGCCAGGGCGAACTCTCCGATGCCGCCGCGGCGCTCGACTGGGCGCAGACGATCAATCCGGATGCACGCGCCTGCTGGATCGCCGGCGTCTCCTTCGGCGCCTGGATCGGCATGCAGCTTTTGATGCGCCGGCCGGAGGTGGAAGGCTTCATTTCGGTGGCCCCGCCGGCCAACCGGTTCGATTTTTCGTTTCTCGCGCCCTGCCCGTCGTCGGGCCTCTTCGTCCACGGCGATCAGGACCGCGTCGCGCCGCTCAAGGAAGTCACCGGCCTCATCGAAAAGCTGAAGACGCAGCGCGGCATCACGATCGAACATGCGGTGATCCCGGGCGCCAACCATTTCTTCGAGAATTGCGTCGAACCCTTGATCGAGGAAGTCTCGATCTATCTCGACCGGCGCCTCGGCAATCCGCCGAAACTGCCGACGCCGACGCCGGCGGAACCCGGCGACCGGCCGAGCTAAAGCATCGGACCGCAGCCCCGGGCGCCGTCGCGCTAAGCCTCGAAATTGACGATCAGCGTCGTGCCTTGCTTGGATGGCGATGCCTCAAGCTGGCCGGCGAGCTGGACGGCCATTGCCCGCATGATGACAAAGCCGCTGCTCGCGGCCTCGGCCGGGTCGACAGGATAGGGAAGCCCGCGGCCGTTGTCGGCAATCGTCAGCTGACAGCGTCCGGCGGCCGTGCGGCGCAGATTGACGGCAATGGTGCCAGCCTGGTTCTCACGGAAGCCGTGTCTCAGCGCATTGCCCACAGCCTCGCCGACCAGCACCGACAATGCGAGCAGCTTATCAGGATCCTTGATATCGACGTCGTCCGCTGTCGTGCAGCGAATGTCGTGCGATGCGGCAAGGCCCACCTGGAAGTCGGCGCAGAGCAGACGCAGATATTCCGCCATGCCCTGCCCGCCCAGGGCGTATTCGCTCAGCCGACGGTTGATCTGGCTCAGCTCGACGACCCTCTGGCGCGCATCGTCGATGATCCGCGCAGCGGAGCCGGGGTCCGAGCGTAGCTTCATCTTTTGCAAGGTCAGAAGACTCGCGACAGCCTGCATATTCGTCGTCATGCGACGCTGGAGCGAGGCGAGCCGCTCTTTTTCGAGGCTCAATTGCGCGATCGTCTCGGCATATTGCAGCCGCAGGCGCATGCGCTCGCTTCGCGCCGCTTGGACAGCGAAAACGGACGCCGCGGCGACGACGGCATAACTCAAGAAGGGCAGCGCGACCCTCGCATCGAATAGGCCCAAGCAGCTCCCAAGAAAGTGGCTCCCCAGAAGGTGGCGCCCTGGCAAATGCGGCCCGGGCCACGCGAAATGAAAGACGCACGCCGCTGAAACGACAGCGGCCAAAGCGCCTGGGCCCGCCCCGCCATAGAGTGTCGCCAAGACGACCGCCGGCAGATAAAATAACAGCGGAAACGGATAAAGCACCGGCTGCGAGGCAATCTGTAGCAAGGCCGCAGCGGCCGTTATGATGAGGGCTGCGAGATAGCCGCGGCCAAGCGCTATCCTTTTCTTACTCAGGTCGCCGCTTAAGAGATCGACAATCGGCATTCCAGTCCTCAATTCGCTCGGACCGGCGCGCTTAGGCTTTCGCCGCGTTGCCGTCATTTAACTTTGACATAAGCGCAATCCCTCGGGCGGGAGGGCTTGCTTCCGGCGCGATTTCACCGCTTTTTATGCGGCTTCGTCGCCTCTTCATGCAGCGTTTTGGACGCTGGCGGCGTTGGATCGGGGATATGTGATGAATGCCGTGAGTCAGAGTGCGATGACGATTGCCTGCGCCAAATGTCCTTTGCGGTCGCTGCCGATCTTTGGCGAACGGACTCTACTCGATGCGAGCACCGTGCAGGCCTTCAAGATCGGCGAACTCACCGTAGCGCCCGGCGGTACGATCCTGCTCGAGCACGCGCGCGCGAGCCATTTGTTCACCGTCCTGTCCGGCTGGGCTTTTCGCTATAAGACGTTCGAGGACGGCCGCCGGCAGATCATCAATTACGCACTGCCGGGAGATTTCCTCGGTCTGCAAGCCTCGATGTCGGAAGTCATGGGGCACGGAATCGAAGCGCTGACCGATTCCGTGCTCTGCGTTTTCCCGCGCGATAAGCTTTGGAGCTTCTTCGCTGCCGACGCGCAGCTTGCCTATGACATCACCTGGCTTGCTGCGAGCCAGGAGCGCACGCTCGATGAGCAGATCGTCTCGCTCGGCCGCCGCACCGCGCTCGAACGCGTCGCTTACCTTCTGTGGTATCTGTTCGACAAAGCGCGCGAGCTCAGCATGACGAAGCGCAACCGGCTTGATCTGCCGATGCGGCAAAGCCATCTCGCCGACACGCTCGGCCTCTCGGTCGTTCACACCAACAAGACGCTGCAGAAGCTGCGCAAGGAGGGCTCGATCGAGCTCGACGAACGGACCTTGCGCGTCGTCGACGAAGAAGCCTTGAAGAACTTGGCGCGGGTCGATGAAGTTGAAAACATCCCGCGCCCGCTGATCTAGAGCATCGGACCGAAACGTGCGAACCGGTTCGGATCAATCCAATGCGATTGAAAAGGCGAGGAGCGCGGGACGATTCAATATGACCATCAGCGCTCCAGCGGCGTTCATACTTCTGGCACCGGAATGTCGAACGTGTTGAGCGTGATCGAAACGAGCGCATAAAGCCCGACGAGATAGGATAATTCGGCGGCGCCATGCGGGCTGAAGGCTTGCAACGCCGTCCGGTAGGTCAATTCCGGCAACGTGCCGCCATTGACCAAAGCGCTGGCGAAATCATAGGCGATTGCTTCCTCGCGGCTCAGATCGACCGGCCGCTCACCGGCGACGATCGTCGCGATTTTCTCGTCCGACAGGCCGCGCATTTCGCCGACGAGCACATGCGCGTAAAGCTCATAGGCCGATTTGAAATGCGCCCCGGTGACGAGAATGGCAATCTCGCGGACATTGCGCGGCAGCGACGGCTTGTCGGCAAGCGCGCGGACAAGGTCCCAGCTCGCTTTGCCGAATCTGGGCTCGGTCAGCCATGCCGTCCACGGTCCGACCAAGGCGCCGTCGTCGCGGATCGCGGTGAAGCCCTTAAAATTCGTCTCGATGCCCTGCTTCATATCCTCATAAAGCGGGCGCTGCTCGGGGGTGAGCTCGGCGGGCGGAATGGGGGTCAAGCGCGGCATGGCAGCTCCTTGCAAATCGCGGCCAAACGGCCGCCCGCACGATGCACACCAATCTTATTGTTTATGTGGCACTCAATCGGCGCCGGCGATGATTCCGCCGGGCATCGGTTCGGCGACGCCGGTCGTTGTCGGAAACGTGATCGGCAGATTTTTCAGCCGGCGAACGGCGAGATAGGCGAAAGCCTGGGCTTCCATGGCATCGGCCGACCAGCCGAGCCTTTCGGCGAGGATCATTCCGCACGGCAGATGCTGCATCAATTGCCAGCGTAAAGTGAGATTATGCGCGCCTCCGCCGCTGAGCACGACGAGCTTCGGCTGCTTCGGCAAATGCTCGATCGCCCGGGCGATACTCGAGGCGGTAAACGCGGTGAGCGTCGCGATCGCATCGGGCAATGGCAAAGCCGCGACGCGCGTGCTCGAGAAGGCATTGCGGTCGAGCGATTTCGGCGGCGGCAGAGCGAAATAATCATGCGCCAGCAGGTCCGCCAAAGCGGCGTGATCGATCTTGCCGGCGGCCGCCAACGCGCCGCCTGCGTCCATCTTTTCCCCGGCACCCGAAAACATCATGTCGTCGATAAGCGCATTTCCCGGACCCGTGTCGAAGGCAATGGGCGGCCCGTCATCGACATAGGTGAGATTGGCGACGCCGCCGATGTTGAGCACGGCAATGGGGCCGCCAAGTCCCTCGGCGAGAACCAAGGCT
Source organism: Pseudomonadota bacterium (assembly GCA_021780015.1). Classification (GTDB taxonomy): domain Bacteria; phylum Pseudomonadota; class Alphaproteobacteria; order Rhizobiales; family Beijerinckiaceae; genus Methylovirgula. The sequence continues at coordinate 25 of JAJXZN010000156.1, read as the reverse complement.
TGATGATAGACGGGCACCAGCGGCG
>JAJXZN010000061.1:2485-8584 GCA_021780015.1 Pseudomonadota bacterium | reverse complement strand
GGTGACGGAGCGGAGGCTTGCGCATCGGGCGCCCCTCCCACCGCGCTTCGCGCGGTCCCCCTCCCCGCTACGCCGGGCGGGATGTGCTCGTCTGCGACCCTACCGCGCGGCGACCCGCCGCGTCGCGATGGTGATGCCGGCGAACACCAGCGCATAGCCTATGGCATGAAACAACTCGAAGCGTTCGCCGAGCAGCACGATCGCCAGCACCGAGCCGAACACCGGCACCAGATGGATGAACGGCGCGGCGCGGTTGGCGCCGATCAGTTCGACGCCGCGATTGAGGAACAGATAACCGAGCAGCGAGGGAAAGATGCAGATATAGACGAAACTCGCCGCGGTCTCGGCGTCGAACACGACAGCCCGGCCGCCGGCAAGCTCCAGGATCATCGCCGGCAACAGCAGCAATGCGCCGCCGGCCATGCCGACGGCCAGAAACGACAGCGGATGCATGGCCGGCCGCTTGCGCAGCATGGGCGAGATCCTCGGATCGCGGCAGGCCGATTTGGCGCGCTTTGTTGCCGAGCAGCTCGAATCGGTCGGCGCACGCGTCGGCCGCAGCCTCGAAGATCAGTCGCGCAACGCAAGCGAAAGCCTCGGCAAGCTAAACGAGCGCTTGGCTGTCATCGATGCCGCACAGGCGCGCTTGACGGGGCTGACCGAGGAGGTGATCGGCCTCAAAGAAATTCTCGCCAATAAACAGGCGCGCGGCGCGTTCGGCCAGGGCCGTATGGAGGCTATCGTCCGCGATGCGCTGCCGGCGAATGCCTATACGTTCCAGCATACGCTGTCGAACCGCTGCCGGCCCGATTGCGTGATCCGCCTGCCGGGGGACGAGCGGCTCATGGTGCTCGACGCCAAATTTCCGCTCGAAGCCTTCGTCGCCTTGAAGGACGCGCAGGACGGCGAGGCGCGCAAGGTGGCGGCGGCGCGCGTGCGCACCGATGTTGGCCGGCATATAGCCGATATCAAGGAACGCTATTTCATCGCCGGCGAGACCCAGGACATCGCCATTCTCTTCGTGCCCTCGGAATCGCTTTATGCCGATCTTGCCGAACATTTCGAGGATGTCGTTCAGAAGGCGCATACGAACCGCATTGTCATTGTCTCGCCGTCGCTGCTCGTCATGGCGGTGCAGGTCATGCAGGCGCTCGTCCGCGACGCGCGGGTGCGCGAGCAGGCGCATGTGATCCAGATCGAAGTGCGCCGGCTCGTCGAAGACGTGGTGCGGCTGCGTCAGAGGGTGGGCAAGCTCGGCGCGCATTTCGGCCAGGTGCAAGAAGATGTCGCCGGCATCGTGATCTCCGCCGACAAGATCGCCAAGAGCGGCGAGCGTATCGATCTGCTCGATTTCGATAAGGCCGAGGTCGCCGCGCAGACGGAGATTGCCTTGGGCGGGCTCGGCAAGGCCGCCGAGTAAAGGCGCCGCCGGGCACTCGCGTGCAGAAGAATCCGGGCAAATAAAAACGCCGGCCCGAGGGCCGGCGTTGATGGTTGCGATCCCTTGCCGAGATCAGAACTTCAAGATGACGTCGCCGCCGATGGTGACCATGTCGCTCTTCGTGCCGATGGTCGAATTGTTCGGGACGTTGAAGGGCGTGGTTCCGTTAAGCGACGTGTCGTAGCGAACTTCCGGCCGGAAGATGAGGGTCTTCAAGAACGGGATCGAGGCTGGCAGCGTCGGCGTGATGTTCAAGCCGGCGGTGAATTCGAAATAGGTCGTCGGCGGGCCGCAATATTCGCCGTTCGGATAGCCGTGGATGGCGTTGACCCAATCGAAGTTGCCCGGGAAGGCGCAGACATAGGTCCCGCCGCCCGCCGCATTGCCGTTGTCGCGGAAGACTTCGGCGCGGCCGTTGATCTTCAGCCAATCATAAGGCGTTTGCCAGGAGGCGTAACCGACAGCGCCATAGGTCGAGGCGCCGGTAAGGTCGTTCTTGGTATAATTGACTTCGCCGATGGCCGTGAGCTTATCCGTCACCGTCCAGGTGGCGTTCAGGTCGTTTTCGAAAACCAGCGCCGAGTTGGCGGCATTGTTCCCCGTCAACGGAGTATCGGCCTGGAAGAACGGATTCTCAGGACCGATATGCGTCGAAGCCATAACGGTGACGGCACCATTGAACAATTTGTTCAGGCCGACGCCGCCTTCGAAGGCCGGTGCGCTGTTGTTGTCGCCGGTGTACGCGGGAAGCGTCGTCTGGTTGCCGGTGCTGATACCGGTGTAGATATCGACGGTCGGATTGATATGGGTGATCGCCAAGACGCCGAAGTCATCGAACGGCTCGGGATAGTTGAAGATGTAGGAGTGTGAATAGAACAGGTTGGCGGACGGATCCGTGAAGGACTCTACGCCTTCGAGCGTCGGCCACTGGCCGATTTTCCAATCGATACCGCCGGGCGTGATCCAGGGTGTGTGAACCTGCAGATAGGCCTCGACGAGCGCGAGCTGGTATTTGGAGTTGATCCAGAATTCGCCTTCGTTGAGATAGTGAAGGAAGCGCGCGTCCGTGCCGAAGTTGGCTTGCAGGACGAAGCCAACGTCATAGTCCGTCGTGCTAGTTGCGCGTTGGATCGTAAGGATGCCCGAATTCAGCATCGGCTCGTTGGCGGTCTGGTCGAACACCCGGCCCCAGTTGAGGCCGCTGCCCGGGGAATCCGGATTGCCCATGATGCCGGCATCGATTTCACCGTTGACGGTGACGGTCGACCACCAAGTCGGCGGCGGCGCCGGCGGAGCCTTTGTCGTCGGCAGATCGGCGGCCGCAGCGACCCCGCCCGTCACGCCGAGGATCGTGCCCGCACAGAGCGCCGACAGTAATGAAGATCTGCGCGAAAATGCCATTTCTATTGCCCCCAATGGATACCCATTTTCTAACGTGACAAAACTACACGCCGGTTCGCGCTAATCAACGCAAGAACCCTGTTTCGTCTTGCTTTTCTGGGGGGCGGTGTTTTCCTGCAACGAATAGGCAGTTCTTGCGCCATGTTGCCTGTGCAATCGGCAGATTTTGCGCGGTTCTTAGCCGGTCGCGGCCGCCTTCCGGAGAGGATCGCTCGGTTTTCCAAGGGGTTTCGGCGCTCGATTCGGTTTCCTGCCGCGCCCGCTTTTGGCGCGCCGCCGGCGGCGGTGGCCTATCTTCGTCTCCGACAAAGGGCTATAACCCAGCCCCATAGCCTCGCCGTATCGCTCAGACGAACGAGGGGCGCTTGTCTTCGGGGCGCCGAGCAGGGCTCGGCTAGGCAATCTCAATGGAAATCCGCGAATTTCTCGAACCGTCCAATATCATTCCGCAGCTTTTCGCTACCGACAAGACGCAAGCCTTGCGTGAGCTTTCACGGCGCGCCGGCGCGGCGCTCGGGCTGCCGCAGGACGTGATTTTCAATGCCATCATCGCCCGTGAGAAGCTCGGCTCGACCGGCCTTGGGCAGGGTTTTGCGCTGCCGCATGCCCGGATCGATGGGCTTGATCACTTCTTCGGCCTGTTCGCCCGGCTCGGCCGGCCGATCGCCTTCGAGGCGGCCGACGAAAAGCCGGTCGACCTGATCTTCTTCCTGCTGATTCCGGCAAATTCCGTCGTCAATTACGTCACGGTGCTGGCGTCGATCGCGCGGCGGATCCGCGATCAGGACATCGCCAAACGGCTGCGGCTTGCCGAGGACCCGGCCGTGCTGCACGCGCTGCTGACGAGCGGCCCGGAGGATACGGCCTGACGGGCGCCTGACGGATCAGGCGCTTTCTTTGGTCCGCTCGGCGCGCTTGCGTTCCGTCGGGTCGAGGATCGCCTTGCGCAGGCGGATCGACTTCGGCGTCACTTCGACAAGCTCCTCGTCCTCGATATAGGCCAGCGCCCGCTCGAGCGGCATTTTGATCGGCGGGGTGAGGCGCACCGCTTCGTCCTTGCCGGCGGCGCGGATATTGGTGAGCTGCTTGCCTTTGAGGACGTTGATCTCGAGATCGTTGTCGCGGGTATGCTCGCCGACGATCATGCCGCGATAGACCTTCTGTCCCGGCTCGATCATCATCGGGCCGCGGTCTTCGAGCTTCCACATCGCATAGGCGACCGCCTCGCCCTGGTCGTTTGAGACCAGCACGCCGTTGCGGCGGCCGGCAATCTCGCCCCGGTAGGGCGCATAGGCGTGGAACAGCCGGTTCAGGATCGCTGTACCGCGCGTATCGGTCATCAATTCGCTCTGGTAGCCGATGAGGCCGCGCGTCGGTGCGTAGAAAACGAGCCGCAGTCGATTGCCGCCGGACGGCTTCATCTCGATCATCTCGGCCTTGCGCTCGGCCATTTTCTGCACGACGACGCCGGAATGCTCCTCGTCGACGTCGATGACGACTTCCTCGACCGGTTCGAGAAGCTGGCCCGATTCGTCCTTCTGCAGCACGACCTTCGGCCGCGACACGCCGAGCTCAAAGCCTTCACGGCGCATCGTCTCGATCAGGATTGCGAGCTGCAACTCGCCGCGGCCCGAGACGATGAAGGATTCGCCGCCCGGCGAATCCTCGACGCGCAGGGCGACATTGCCTTCGGCCTCTTTCATCAATCGGGCGCGGATGACGCGGCTTGTGACTTTGTCGCCCTCCGTGCCGGCAAGCGGCGAATCGTTGACGAGAAAAGTCATCGACAGCGTCGGCGGATCGATCGGCTGCGCCTGCAGCGGTTCGGTCACGTCCGGCGCACCGAGCGTATCGGCGACGTTGAACTTTTCGAGCCCGGCGATGGCGACGATGTCACCGGCTTCCGCCTCCTCGATCGGGGTACGTTCGATGCCCCGGAAGGCCAGGATCTTCGAGACTCGGCCCTGCTCGACAACATTGCCCTTGCGGTCGAGCACTTTGACCGCCTGGTTTGGCTTGACGCTGCCGGCGAAGACGCGGCCCGTCACAAGCCGGCCGAGATAGGGATTGGCTTCGAGCAGCGTGCCGAGCATGCGGAAGCTGCCGTCCTCGACTTTCGGCGGCGGCACGTGCCGCAGCACGAGATCAAACAGCGGCGCCATGCCTTCCTGCGGACCGTCGGGGCTTTCCGCCATCCAGCCCATTTTGCCGGAGCCATAGAGGATCGGGAAATCGAGCTGTTCGTCGGTCGCGTCGAGCGCCGCGAAAAGATCGAAGACCTCGTTGATGACTTCGTTCACGCGCGCATCCGGCCGGTCGACCTTGTTGATGGCGACAATCGGCTTCAGCCCGATCTTCAGCGCCTTGCCGACGACGAATTTGGTCTGCGGCATCGGCCCTTCGGACGCATCGACAAGCACAATGGCTCCATCGACCATCGACAGGATACGCTCCACCTCGCCGCCGAAATCGGCGTGGCCGGGGGTGTCGACGATATTGATCCGCGCATCTTTCCAGGCGACCGAGGTCACCTTGGCCATGATGGTGATGCCGCGCTCCTTTTCCAGGTCGTTCGAATCCATCACGCGCTCGGCGACGCGCTGATTTTCGCGAAAGGCGCCGGATTGCTGCAGCAGACGGTCGACGAGCGTCGTCTTGCCGTGGTCGACGTGGGCGATGATGGCGATATTGCGCAGGTTCATGCAGTTCAAATCCAGCGTTCAACGCGCGCGCCGCGTCGCGGCAGGATCGCGCATGGGTGTGACACTCTTGTCTCTACGGGAGTTACGGGCCGCCAAAAGGCCGGCTGCCCCCAATATATGGGGCGGCCTTTCGCAATTGCAGCATCCCATATACGAATCGAATTGATTTGGAAACTGGGGCTCTGGCGGCCGGAGCGGGGGCATTTTGTTGCATTTCGAAACGCTCGCGGTCCTCGCGGCGGGGGCGGCGGTCGCCGGCTTCGTCGACACCCTCGCCGGCGGCGGCGGGCTCATCACCGTGCCGCTCCTGCTTCTGACCGGCCTGCCGCCGCTGCAGGTGCTCGCCACCAACAAATTGCAGGGGAGTTTCGGAACGTTCTCGGCGGCGGCCACCTTGCTGCGGAAAGGCCAGATTTTTCGCGGCGAGATCGAGGCGGGCTTTGTTGCGGCCTTCGCCGGCGGCCTTTTAGGGGCGCTGACGGTGCGCATCGCCCAGGCTGGCGCGCTCGACCTCGCCATTCCAGTGGTGCTCACCGGGATCGCGCTCTATTTCTT
>JAJXZN010000061.1:0-2475 GCA_021780015.1 Pseudomonadota bacterium | reverse complement strand
TCGCGCCGACGGCGGCCGAGATCGGCGGCGCGGCGCGCCTCGGCCCCAAGGCCTATTTCGGCGCGGCGGTGCCGGGGATCGGGTTCTATGACGGCTTTCTCGGGCCGGGCACCGGGTCCTTCTTCGCCTTGGCCGGCGTCGCGTTGCGCGGCGAGCCCCTGCTCAAAGCCACGGCGCTTGCCAAAGTACTCAATTTCGGGAGCAATCTCGGGGCCTTAACCCTGTTCCTCCTGGCCGGCAAAGTCGTCTGGGCCTATGGCGCGGTGATGATCGTCGGGCAGGTGCTCGGCGCCATCGCCGGCTCGCATGCCATGATCCGCGGCGGGGCGCGGCTGATCCGGCCGCTGATCGTTGCCATCTGCCTCGTCATGCTGGCGCGCTATCTTTGGCAAAAGGGCTATTTCGCCGCGCCTGGGCGGTGAATTGACGCCAACGCCGCGGCGCGCGAAGACTGCGCGATGGATCGCGGACCGATGCAAACTCTCCCCGCCAATGACGAGACGGCGCCCCCCAGCGCCCCGCAGCTCGAAACGACGGTCTTCGCCCGCATCCTCAGCCATGATCCCGACCTGGCGCTGACCAGTCTGCTCTTCGACGATGGCGAACTGCGTTTGCCCCTGGTCGATCTGCCGCTCGGCAGCAGCGTGGTCGTGAAGATCGATGCGCGCGATGTCTCGATCGCCCTATCGCGGCCGATGGATGTTTCGATCACCAACCGGCTGCCGGGCGCCATCGACGAGATCGAATATCTGACACCGCCCTATGTGCGGGCCACGTTCAGCCTCGGCAAGACGCGGCTGCATTCGCTCATCACGCGCGAATCGGTCGTGCGGCTCGCGCTCGTGCCGGGACTTAAAGCCTGGGCGATGATCAAGGCGGTGGCGATTTCGGGGCGTGGCATCAGGCCAGATCGCGCTCCGCAACCGCGCTCCTGGCCTTCGGGTCGAAGCTCCAATCAAGAGACGCCGTAATTTCGTCGAGCGATTTTTTCGCCGCAGTGCCGGCGTGCCGCTCGATTGACAGATAAAGCGCGACAAGCCGTTCGCCGAAGGCGGTGATTTCCGCGCCGCCGCCGCGCCGCCCCGGATAAGTCGCAACGACCGGGCTTTCGAAAGTCCGGTTCAACGCATCCACGATCAGCCAGCATTTGCGGTAGGAGAGGCCGAGCGCCCGGCTCGCGCCGATGATCGAGCGCTGCGTGCGGATAGCGTTGACGAGCTCGATTTCCTCACGCCCGAATGTGCCGCCATTGGGGAAATTGATTTCCACAGTCACCCGTGCGGAGTTTTGCCCGTCCATGACCTCTCCCTTGCGCCGGGCGCAGGCTAGCAGACGCGCCGGGGTTTGTCGCCGCGGACGCGGCCTCGACCGGCTCGCCGTACGTGCGCAAAAGCACAGAAATGCCGGTGACGACAGGGTTTTGGTCGCCGGCACCGAACCTCCCCCAAAGGTTTCCCCTATGGCCATCGAAGCCCTTTATCCAAGTCGCCGCTATCCCCAGAGCAACAATCCACTGCTTCGGCGTGAACGCCGCCGCCAGCAGCAGATCGCGGCCTTGGCCTTGGTTTTGTCCGCCCTCTCCATGGCGGCGTTGCGGGTCGTGCCGAACGAAGCGGCTGCGGAATCGCGCGCCCCGGCCGTGCAACGGGCCGCAACCATGATGCCGCAGCCGCATCGGCCGATCAGAGTGATCCCGCTCTACACAATTCCGCCCGAGCAGGCGGCCGGGATTTTCTCATATCGGAACTAGTTTTCGGCGGGTTCGGGCGATTATATCTAGCCGGGTTCCAGCTCTACGAAGCCGACGGATATGAACACCGAAAACAAGATCTCGAAAGCCGCCCTCGACAAGCTTTTCGCAGCGGCACTCGCGGCGCGCGAAAATGCCTATGCGCCTTATTCGCATTTTGCGGTTGGCGCCGCCGTCCAGACGCCCTCCGGGGACGTCTTCGCCGGCGCCAATGTCGAGAATGCCGCTTATCCCGCCGGCTGTTGCGCCGAAACCGGCGCGATTGCCGCGATGGTCGCCGCAGGCGGCCGGCAGATTGCCGATGTTCTGGTGATTGCTGATTGCGACCGCGGCATCTTGCCTTGCGGCGCCTGCCGTCAACGCATCGCCGAATTCGCGACGGAAGACGCGATGGTTCACAGCGCCGGTCCCGATGGCGTGCGCAAGAGCATCCGTTTCGCCGCGCTTCTACCTGAGGCTTTCGATCGCGAGACGCTCGACAGCGAGCCGGTCAGAGCCGTTTGATCGACGTGATCTCGCCGGCGCCTTTTTGGCGGTTACGCGCGCGCGCTTGCGCCAAAGGCTCCGCGGCGACGAGCATATGGTGGCCGTTGGCATGCACGAGCGTAGCCGCATCGCGCATGATGCCGACGTGACCCTTCCAGAAGACGAGGTCCCCGCGGTTGAGATGGGCGAGCCCATCGTCCGCCGGTAACGCACGGCCCAAGGCCGCCTCCTGCAAATCC
>JAJXZN010000136.1 GCA_021780015.1 Pseudomonadota bacterium | reverse complement strand
TGAGGGTTAGATCATGGCACTCAAGACATTCAAACCCGTCACGCCCGGCCTTCGCCAATTGGTGATCGTCGATCGTTCGGAACTTTACAAGGGCAAGCCGGTCAAGCAATTGACCGAGGGCAAGTCGTCGTCGGGCGGTCGCAACAACCTCGGCCGCGTGACCGTGCGTTTCCGCGGCGGTGGCCACAAGCAGAGCTATCGCATCGTCGATTTCAAGCGCCGCAAGCTCGATATGCCGGCCAAGGTCGAGCGGATCGAATACGATCCGAACCGCACGTCGTTCATCGCGCTCATCCGCTATGCCGATGGCGAGCAGTCCTACATCATCGCGCCGCAGCGGCTTGCGGTCGGCGACGAGGTCGTCTCGGGACAATCGGTCGACGTGAAGCCTGGCAATGCCATGCCGCTTGCGTCGATGCCGGTCGGCACGATCGTCCATAATATCGAGCTGAAGATCGGCAAGGGCGCGGCGATGGTGCGCTCGGCCGGCAATTTCGCGCAGATCGTCGGCCGCGATCAGGGCTATGTCATCATCCGGCTGAATTCCGGCGAGCAGCGGCTTGTGCATGGCCAATGCTTCGCGACGGTCGGCGCGGTTTCGAACCCTGATCATATGAACGCCTCGACCGGCAAGGCGGGTCGCAGCCGCTGGCTCGGCATTCGCCCGCATAACCGCGGCGTCACCATGAACCCGGTCGATCATCCGCACGGCGGCGGCGAGGGCCGCACTTCGGGCGGCCGGCATCCGGTCACGCCATGGGGTAAGCCGACCAAGGGCAAGAAGACCCGCTCGAACAAGTCCACCGACAAATTCATCGTGACTTCGCGTCACAAGAGCAAGAAGAAGGGCTAAGGCGATGGCGCGCTCGCTCTCGAAAGGTCCGTTCGTCGACGGCTATCTGCTGAAAAAGGCAGACGCTGCGCGTGCCTCGGGCCGCAATGAAGTCATTAAGATCTGGAGCCGCCGCTCGACGATCCTGCCGCAATTCGTCGGTCTGACCTTCGGCGTGCATAACGGCCACAAGCATATCCCGGTCTCGGTGAGCGAGGACATGATCGGCCACAAGTTCGGCGAGTTCTCGCCCACCCGCACCTTCCACGGTCACGCGGGCGACAAGAAAGCCAAGCGAGGCTGATATGGGCAAGCAACAGGCGCCGCGCGCTTTGAAGGATAATGAGGCCAAAGCCGTCTGCCGGATGATCCGCATCAGCCCGCAGAAGCTGAACCTCGTCGCCCAGTTGATCCGCGGCAAGAAGGTGGAGCGGGCTTTGGCCGAGCTTCAGTTCTCGCGCAAGCGCATCGCCCTCGACGTCAGGAAGACGCTCGAGAGCGCCATCGCCAATGCGGAAAACAATCACAACCTCGATGTCGACGATTTGATCGTCGCCGAGGCTTTCGTCGGCAAGGGCCTAGTGCTCAAGCGGTTCTCGCCGCGGGCGCGCGGCCGCGCCGGGCGGATCGAAAAGCCGTTTTCGAATTTGACCATCGTCGTGCGCGAGGTCGAAGCGCCGGCATCGGCCGGGGCCTGAGGAGCAAGCAATGGGACAGAAAGTCAATCCAATCGGCCTGCGCCTCGGCATCAACCGCACCTGGGATTCGCGCTGGTATGCGAACAAGGTCGAATACGGCAAGCTGCTGCACGAGGACATCCGTATCCGCGAGCTTCTCTTCAAGATGTTGAAGCAGGCGGCGGTGTCGAAGATCATCATCGAGCGGCCACATAAGAAGTGCCGCGTGACGATCTATTCGGCGCGCCCCGGCGTCGTCATCGGCAAGAAGGGCGCCGATATCGACAAGATCCGCAAGGCGGTGTCGAAGCTCACCGAGTCGGAAGTCGTCATCAATATCGTCGAAGTGCGCAAGCCTGAGATCGATGCGACGCTCATAGCCGATTCGATTGCCCAGCAGCTTGAGCGGCGCGTCGCGTTCCGCCGCGCAATGAAGCGCGCCGTGCAATCGGCCATGCGCCTCGGCGCCGAAGGCATCCGCATCAATTGCTCCGGCCGTCTCGGCGGTGCCGAGATCGCGCGCCTCGAATGGTATCGCGAGGGCCGGGTGCCGCTGCATACGCTGCGCGCCGATGTCGATTACGGCACGGCGACGGCACATACCGCTTATGGTACGTGCGGCATCAAGGTCTGGGTGTTCAAGGGCGAGATCCTCGAGCACGATCCGATGGCGCAGGACAAGAAGATGGCCGAGCAGGATCATGGCGGCGGTTCCGGCGGCGAGCGCCGCCGTCGCGATCGTGACGCGGCCTGAGACGCGAAAGCATTTGAAAGACTAAAACCATGTTGCAACCAAAGCGCACGAAGTTCCGCAAAGCTTTCAAGGGCCGTATCCACGGCGCTTCGAAGGCCGGCTTCAATCTCGACTTCGGCGAATACGGCCTGAAGGCGATGGAGCCCGAGCGCGTCACCGCGCGCCAGATCGAGGCCGCGCGCCGCGCCATGACGCGTCATATGAAGCGCGCCGGCCGCGTCTGGATCCGCGTCTTCCCCGACGTGCCGGTATCGAAGAAGCCGACCGAAGTGCGCATGGGTAAGGGCAAGGGCGCGCCGGAATTCTGGGCGGTGCGCATTGCGCCGGGCCGCATCATGTTCGAGATCGGCGGCGTGCCAACCGAGCTCGCGCGTGAGGCCTTGACGCTGGCGGCCGCCAAGCTGCCGATCAAGACGCGCTTCGTGCAACGCATCGTGGAATAGGAGACGCGCCGTGAAGAGCAAGCAACGCCTGTCGGACCTGCGCGTCATGTCCGAGGATCAATTGGAACACGAAGTCCTGGGCCTCAAGAAGGAGCAGTTCAATCTGCGCTTTCAGCGGGCGACCGGCCAGCTTCAGGATACGGCGCGGGTGCGCATCGTGCGCCGCGACATTGCGCGGGCGAAGACGATCGCCGCCGAGCGCGCCAAGAAAAAGGTTTAAGTCATGCCGAAACGCGTTCTCCAGGGCATTGTCGTCAGCGACAAGCAGGACAAGACCGTCGTGGTGAAGGTCGAGCGGCGCTTCACCCATCCGCTTCTGAAGAAGACGGTGCGGCGGTCGAAGAACTATCACGCGCATGACGAGGCGAATAAGTCCAAGGTCGGCGATACGGTGCTGATCGAGGAGACGCGGCCGATCTCGCGCCTCAAGCGCTGGATCGTAGTCGAGGGCGCGGCAGCGGCTACGACGAATTAAGGCATGGCCCGCAAGGGCACTGGAACAAGGGAAGCTCAGGCGAAGTCCGGCAACGGAAACCTGTCTGACAAGAAAGGCGTAAGGCCATGATACAGATGCAGACCAATCTCGACGTCGCCGACAATTCCGGCGCGCGCCGCGTGATGTGCATCAAAGTGCTCGGCGGGTCGAAGCGGAAATATGCTTCGATCGGCGATATCATCGTCGTGTCGGTCAAGGAGGCGATCCCGCGCGGTCGCGTCAAGAAGGGCGATGTGATGAAGGCGGTCGTCGTGCGCACCGCCAAGGACATCAAGCGCCCCGATGGTTCGGTCATCCGCTTCGATTCCAATGCGGCGGTGTTGATCAACAATCAGTCGGAGCCGGTCGGCACCCGTATCTTCGGGCCGGTGCCGCGCGAGTTGCGCGCCAAGAACCACATGAAGATCATCTCGCTCGCGCCGGAGGTCCTGTAATGGCCGCAAAGATCAAGAAGGGCGACAAGGTCGTCGTACTTGCCGGGCGCGACAAGGGGCGTGCCGGGGAAGTGCTGCAGGTTCTGCCGAAGGACGGCCGTGCCGTCGTGCGCGGCGTCAACATCGTCAAGCGCCACCAGCGCCAGACGCCGAGCCAGGAAGGCGGGATCATCTCGAAAGAGGGGACGATTCATCTCTCCAACCTTGCGCTGGCCGATCCGAAGGACGGCAAGGCGACGCGGGTTGGTTTCAAGATTCTCGACGACGGCCGCAAGGTCCGCGTTGCCAAACGTTCGGGAGACCTGATCGATGGCTGAGCCGAAGAACGAAAAGGCCGCACCGAAGGGCGGCGCCAAGAAAGACGCAAGGTCCGGCAAGGGCGGCGAGGCCAAGACCGCGCAGTCCCGCGCGCGCGAGGGTGCGGCGGCGGAGCCGTTCACCGCGCCGGCGGATTATGTGCCGCGTCTCAAGAAGCATTACACCGAGGTCGTGCGCGATCAGCTCATCAAGCAGTTCGGCTATAAGAACCCGCTCGAAGTGCCGCAGATCGAGAAGATCGTGCTGAACATGGGCGTCGGCGAAGCCGTCAACGACACCAAGAAAGTGACGGTCGCGGCGGCCGATCTCGCGTTGATCGCCGGCCAGAAACCGATCGTCACGCGGGCCCGCAAGGCGATCGCGACCTTCAAGGTGCGCGAGAATATGCCGATCGGCGCCAAGGTGACGCTGCGCAAGACGCGGATGTACGAATTTCTCGATCGTCTGGTGACGATCGCGCTGCCGCGGGTGCGCGACTTCCGCGGCTTGAACCCGAAGAGCTTCGACGGGCGTGGCAATTATGCGCTCGGCATCAAGGAGCACATCGTGTTCCCGGAGATCGATTACGACAAAGCCGAGAGCGTTCTCGGCCTCGATGTGATTGTGTGTACGACGGCAAAAACCGACGAAGAGGCGCGCGCCCTTTTGCGCGCATTCAACTTCCCGTTCCGGCAGTGAGGCAAGGTCTCAAACGCGGAGCCAAGAGGTAGAGATATGGCTAAGAAAAGTTCGGTCGAAAAGAACAAGCATCGCGAGAAGCTCGTCAAGCAATATGCGGCGCGCCGCAAGCGGCTGAAGGCCCTGGCCGAGGATCAGAACCTCAGCGCCGAGGAGCGGTTTGCCGCACGGCTGAAGCTCGCCGAATTGCCGCGCAATTCGTCGGCGACGCGCATTCGCAACCGCTGTGAGGTCACCGGCCGGCCGCGCGCCTTTATCGGCAAGATGAAAATGTCGCGTATCGCGGTCCGGGATCTTGGCTCGCGCGGCCAGATTCCTGGCCTTGTGAAGTCGAGCTGGTAAGGAGGGCCGCATGTCCGTGAACGATCCGCTCGGCGATATGCTGACCCGCATCCGCAATGCGCAGATGCGCCGCAAGGGCAAGGTGAATACGCCTGGCTCGCGGCTGCGTGCGCATGTGCTCGACGTTTTGACCCAGGAGGGCTATATCCGCGGCTATTCGACGACGGAATATGGCAACGGCCGCACCGAGTTCGAAATCGAACTCAAATATTATGACGGTGAGCCGGTCATTCGGGAATTGGAGCGCGTGTCGAAGCCCGGCCGCCGCGTCTATGCGGCGGTCGCCGAGATGCCGCAAGTTGCGAACGGCCTTGGCATCACCATCGTCTCGACGTCGAAGGGCGTGATGGCCGACCATGCGGCGCGTGATGCGCATGTGGGCGGCGAAGTGCTCTGCAAAGTCTTCTGATCGGAAGGATGGATTGAGATCATGTCCCGCGTCGGAAAAAGGGCCGTAACTCTGCCGGCTGGCGTCACCGCCAAGGTCGAGGGCCAGAGCGTCGCCGTCAAAGGCGCGAAGGGCGAATTGCGCTTCGTCGTGCCGGGCGACGTCAATGTCAGCTTTGCTGACAATCAGATCAAGGTCGACCCTCGCAACGAGACCAAGCGCGCCCGCGCGCTCTGGGGCACGGCGCGTGCGCAGGTCAACAATCTTGTCGTCGGCGTCACCAAGGGCTTCGAGAAGAAGCTCGAGATCAACGGCGTCGGCTACAAGGCCGCCGTCGCCGGCAAGAATCTGCAATTGTCGCTCGGCTACAGCCATGACGTGATCTTCCCGATCCCACAGGGGATCGCGATCACGACGCCGAAGCCGACCGAGATCACGATCACCGGCATCGACAAGCGCCAGGTGGGGCAGGTCGCTGCGGAAATCCGCGCCTTCCGTCCGCCGGAGCCCTATAAGGGCAAGGGCGTGAAATATTCCGATGAATTCATCTTCCGCAAGGAAGGCAAAAAGAAATAAGGCAAACGTTTTCGCATGCCCTTTGTCCGGAAAGTCTAAACCTTTTCCGGCTGCGTGCGGTAGGAGCAGACTATGGCGAAGGATATTAAGACAGGGGCACGCCGCAAGGCTCGCGTCAGGCGGGCGGTCAAGGCGCATGCCTATGGCAAGCCGCGTCTGTCGGTGCATCGTTCGTCGAAGCAGATCTATGCGCAGATCATCGATGATGCCGGCGGCGTGACGCTCGCCGCGGCTTCGACGCTCGAAAAGGCCAATCGCGACGCGCTGAAGACCGGCGCGACGATCGAGGCGGCGCGCGAAATCGGCAAGCAGATTGCCGCCCGCGCGCTCGAGGCGGGGATCAAAGAGGTCGTCTTCGACCGCGGCGCTTATGTCTATCACGGCCGGGTCAAGGCCCTGGCCGAGGGCGCGCGCGAGGCGGGGTTGACCATCTAATTGAGGACTTCGAAGCGAGCGGCGGCAGAACGCCGGCCGCGCAAGTGACGAAAGAACGGAAAAGACTATGGCACGCGAAGGTGAAGGCGGCGGCCGCGGCCGCGAGCGGGATCGGGAAGAGCGCGACAGCGAATTTGTGGATCGTCTGGTCCATATCAATCGTGTCGCCAAAGTGGTGAAGGGCGGCCGGCGCTTCGGCTTTGCCGCGCTTGTCGTTGTCGGTGATCAGAAGGGCCGCGTCGGCTTCGGCCACGGCAAGGCGCGCGAAGTGCCGGAGGCGATCCGCAAGGCGACGGAAGCCGCCAAGCACGCTTTGATCCGCGTGCCGCTGCGCGAAGGCCGCACCTTGCATCACGATGTGACCGGCCGCCATGGCGCCGGCCGCGTCGTGCTACGCGCCGCGCCGGCTGGCACAGGCATCATCGCCGGCGGCCCGATGCGCGCCGTGTTCGAGACGCTCGGCATGCACGACGTCGTCGCCAAGTCGCAGGGCTCGTCCAATCCTTACAACATGATCCGCGCGACCTTTGACGCCCTGCAGCAGGAAGATTCGCCACGGGCGGTCGCCGCCCGCCGCAGCCTGAAGGTCTCGACCTTGCAGGCGCGCCGCCTTGGCGGCGAAGCCGAAGCCGCGGCCGAGGCGTAAGGAATTCCGCCATGACGAACACCAAAACGAAGCTCGTCGTCGAGCAGATCAAGAGCCCGATCGGCCGGCCCGCCGTGCAACGCACAACGCTCATCGGCCTCGGCCTCAACAAGCTCGGCCGCCGCGTTGAGCTTGCCGATACGCCGGCCATCCGCGGCATGATCGATAAAGTCGCGCATCTCGTGCGCATCGTCGAGAACGCGTGAGGACAGAGCCATGAAACTCAACGAAATCACCGATAACGAAGGCGCTTCGAAGAAGCGCATGCGCGTCGGCCGCGGCATCGGCTCCGGCAAGGGCAAGACCGGCGGCCGCGGCGTCAAGGGTCAGAAGGCGCGCACCGGCGTCGCAATCAAGGGCTTCGAGGGCGGCCAGATGCCGCTGCATCGGCGCTTGCCGAAGCGCGGGTTCACGCCGCCGTTCAGCAAGGATTACAATGAGGTCAATGTCGGCCGCATTCAGGAAGCGGTCGCTGCCGGCAAGCTCGCGACCGATGCGCCGGTCACGATCGACACCTTGCTTGCCGCGGGTGTTGTCAGCAAGCGCCGCGACGGCGTGAAAATCCTCGGCGTCGGCGAAATCAGCGCCAAACTCGCCTTTGAAGTCGCGGCGGCGTCGAAATCGGCCGTCGCTGCCATCGAAAAGGCGGGCGGATCGGTCAAGCTTCTCGCTGCCGTGGCGGAGGCCGCGGCCGGCGCCTAAACCTCGGTTGCGGGGGAGCCTCCGGCTCCCCACATCCTGGGCTTCGGGTCATTCTCGGGATTTGGCGCTGCGCGCGCCGTGCGGAGCACTTCATGGCATCGGCCGCCGAACAGCTTGCAGCTAACGTCAATTGGGGCGCCTTCGCCAAAGCCGATGAACTGAAGAAACGGATTTGGTTCACGCTCGGCGCGCTGATCATTTACCGGCTCGGCACCTATATCCCACTGCCGGGAATCGATCCCGCCGCTTTCGCCCGCGCCTTCAACGGCAACAGCCAGGGCGTCCTGCAGCTCTTCAACATGTTCTCGGGCGGCGCGGTGCAGCGCATGGCGATCTTCGCCCTGAACATCATGCCCTACATTTCCGCCTCGATCATCATTCAGCTTCTGACGAGCGTGTTCCCGTCGCTCGAAGCGCTGAAGAAGGAGGGCGAATCGGGCCGCAAGATCATCAATCAATATACGCGCTATCTGACGGTCGTTCTCGCCGCCTTCCAGGCCTATGGCATTTCCGTCGGCTTGCAGGGGCAGGCGGGGATCGTCACCAATCCCGGCATCTTCTTTTCGATCTCGACGACAATCACGCTGACCGGCGGCACGCTTTTCCTGATGTGGCTCGGCGAGCAGATCACCTCGCGCGGTATCGGCAATGGTTCGTCGTTGATCATTTTCGCCGGCATTGTCGCGGCCTTTCCGGCAGCCATCGTCCACACGCTCGAACTCGGCCGCCAGGGGCAGCTTTCGACCTTCCTGATCCTGACCGTGATGGTGATGGCGATCGCCGTCATCGCCTTCATCGTTTTCATGGAGCGCGCGCAGCGGCGTTTGGTGATCACCTACCCGAAGCGCCAGCAGGGCAACCGGACGTATGATCGGCAGACTTCTTTCCTGCCGCTGAAGCTCAATACGTCGGGTGTCATCCCGCCGATTTTTGCCTCGTCGCTGTTGTTGCTGCCGACCACGATCGCCAATTTTTCGGCGCACAGTGGCGGCGGCGGCATTCTCGCGACAATCTCGCTCTA
>JAJXZN010000282.1 GCA_021780015.1 Pseudomonadota bacterium | reverse complement strand
CGACAAGGTCGGCATCAACACGGCGGCGGTGCAGAACCGCGATTTCGTCCGCGCCGGCGCGGAGAAATTCGGCAGCCAGTGCATTGTCGTCGCGATCGATGCGAAACAGGTTTCGCCCGGCCGCTGGGAAATCTTTACGCACGGCGGCCGCAAGCCGACCGGCCTCGATGCCATCGATTACGCGCGCGAAGTCGTGCGCCTCGGCGCCGGCGAAATCCTGCTGACCTCGATGGACCGCGACGGCACACGATCGGGTTTCGACATCGCCCTCACCCGCGCCGTCGTCGATGCCGTCAATGTGCCGGTGATCGCCTCGGGCGGCGTCGGCACGCTCGACCATCTGGTCGCGGGTTTGCGTGACGGCGGCGCCAGCGCCGCGCTCGCCGCTTCGATCTTCCATTTCGGTGAATTCTCTATCGCCGAAGCCAAGACCTATATGGCGGAACACGGCGTTGCGGTCCGCCTCGACGGCGTCGCGGCCACCGCAGCCGTCGCGTGAGGGCCTTATGAGCAATTTCACACTCGCCGATCTTGCCGCGATCATCGCCCGGCGCGCCGGGGCGAGCGCGAAAGATTCCTATACGAAATCGCTGCTCGACGCGGGCCAAGCCCGCGCCGCGAAAAAGCTCGGCGAAGAGGCGGTCGAAACCGTGATTGCCGCAATCGAAGGCGAGACGAAAGCGCTTGTCGGCGAAAGCGCCGACCTGCTTTACCACTTGCTCGTCGTGCTTCAGTCGCGCGGGGTTCGGCTCGACGATGTTCTATCCGAACTCGAACGGCGCACGCGACAATCCGGTCACGAAGAAAAAGCGGCGCGGAAACAAGACGTAAAATAAATCAATTCACCTTTTGGCCGGTTTAAAAAAAGAATTTGCCGAATTAAAATGCAATCCCATCTCCTTCGCGGGCGTCAGACGGCCGGGAGAGTCATGGACGAGCGCGTCATGCAGCCCCCGGCGATTCTCTCGCCCTATCATCGCTTCACGCGAAGCGAATGGGCGGCTTTGCGCGCCGATACGCCGCTGACCCTGACGCTCGAAGATTTAAACAGGCTGCGCTCGCTGAGCGAGCCTTTGTCGATCAACGAAGTCATCGAGATTTATCTGCCGCTCTCGCGCCTGTTGGCGCTTTACGTCGCCGCGACGCAGGGCCTCTACAAGGCGACGCACCGCTTCCTCGGCACCGAAGACGGCAAGGTGCCTTACATCATCGGTGTCGCCGGCTCCGTTGCAGCCGGCAAATCGACGCTGGCGCGCGTCATGTGTGCGCTCCTGTCGCGCTGGCCCAACACGCCGAAAGTCCAGCTCGTCACGACCGACGGCTTTCTCCATCCGAACGCCGTGCTCGCCGCCGAAGGCCTCATGGACAAGAAGGGCTTTCCCGAGAGCTATGACAGCATCGCGCTCGTCAACTTTCTCTCCGATGTGAAGGCCGGCACGCGCAACGTCCGCGCGCCGGTCTATTCGCATCTGACTTATGACATCATGCCGGACGAATTCGTCGCCGTCGATCGCCCCGACATTCTGATCGTCGAAGGGCTCAACGTGCTGCAGCCCGGCCGCCCGCCGAAGGATGGACGCGCGAGCGCCTTCGTTTCCGACTTCTTCGATTTTTCGGTCTATCTCGATGCCGACGAGAACGACCTCGAACAATGGTATATCGCCCGCTTTCAGCGGCTGCGGCAGACGGCGTTCCGCGACCCGCGCTCCTACTTCCGCAAATATGCGGATTTGTCCGATGCCGAGGCCGAGACGATGGCGCGCGACATCTGGACGAGGATCAACCTGCGCAATCTGCACGACAACATTCTGCCGACGCGCGCCCGCGCCAGCCTCGTCTTGACCAAGGACGCGGATCATTCGATCCAGACGGTGGAACTGCGCAAACTCTAGCGCCGGTTACAGCAGCCCGTTTTCCGTCGCGAGGGCGCGCAGATCCGCCTGTGGCCGCGCGCCGTAGTGCTGGATGACTTCCGCCGCCGCCAGCGCGCCAAGCCGGGCGCAATCGGCGAGTGTCTGCTCTTGCGACAGGCCGACGAGAAAGCCGGCGGCGAAGAGATCGCCGGCACCGGTCGTGTCGACGAGATGCTCGATCGGAAAAGCATTGATCGCCTGCGTCTCTTCGCGCGTCACGACGAGCGCGCCCTTGTCGCCGCGCGTCACCGCGGCGAGAACATCGTCCTCGCGCAATTGCGCGACGGCGGTCTTGAAATCGGCGGTCTGATAGAGCGAATGCAATTCGCTCTCGTTGGCGAAAAGAATGTCGATCGCGCGGCTGCGGATCAAATGCAGGAATTCGTCGCGGTAGCGATCGACGCAAAAGGCGTCCGACAGGCTCAGCGCCACCTTGCGCCCGGCCTTGTGGGCGATCTCGGCGGCTTTGAGGAAGGCCGTTTTGGCCGCTGGCGGGTCCCAGAGATAGCCTTCGAGATAGGTGATCCGTGCCGCCGCGACTTGGGCAGGATCGACATCCGCCTCGCTTAAAGCCTGACAGGCGCCGAGAAAGGTATTCATCGTCCGCTGGCCGTCGGGCGTCACCAAAATCAGGCAGCGGGCGCTGGCGACACCGTCCGCCGCCGGGCTAGTGTCGAAGGCAACCTTGGCGGCGCGGATATCATGGCCGAACATCTGACCGATGGGATCCTGCTTCACCTTGCCGATGAAGCCGGCGCGGGCGCCGAGCGCCGCGGCGCCGATGATCGTGTTGGCGGCCGACCCGCCGGAGACGACGAGCGTCTGACCCATGGCCGCATAGAGCGTCTCGGCGGCGGCTTCGTCGATCAGCCGCATGCCGCCTTTGTTCAACGCATGCGCGGCGAGGAAGTCGTCGTCGCAGGGCGCGATGACATCGACGATGGCATTGCCGATGCCGAGAATATCGAGGCGGGGTTCGGTCATGAGGAAGGGCTCGGGCGGGAAGCGAGCCTTTCGCATCGGCGCGCAGGAAGGTCAAGCGGTGCCCGCGACAGGCGCCGCTTCAACCACAGGCATGAAGCCGATTAAAGGCCTTCGAAGAGAGCCGTCGACAGATAACGCTCGGCGAAGGATGGAATGATGAGCACGATATTCTTGCCGGCGAAGGCATCGCGCGCGCCGATTTCGATCGCGGCGGCCACCGCCGCGCCGGATGAAATGCCGACGGGAATGCCCTCGAGCCGGGCGGTGAGCCGGGCGATATCGAAGGCCGTCTGGTTACCGACCGTCACGACCTCGTCGATCAGGTTGCGCTCGAGAATCGGTGGGATGAAGCCCGCGCCGATGCCCTGAATTTTGTGCGGGCCGGGATGGCCGCCCGAGAGCACAGCGGAATCTTCCGGCTCGACGGCGACAATATGCACGCCGGGCTTGCGCGCCTTCAACACCTCGGCAACGCCGGTCAATGTGCCGCCGGTGCCGACCGCAGAGACGAAGACGTCGACCGTGCCATGCGTATCGTTCCAGATCTCTTCCGCCGTCGTACGGCGATGAATATCGGGATTGGCGGGGTTTTCGAACTGCTGCGGGGTGAACGCGCCAGGCGTCGCATTGGCGATTTCCTGGGCCTTGGCGATCGCGCCCTTCATGCCTTGCGGCGCGGGGGTCAGCACCAGTTCCGCGCCGAGCAGTGCCAGCATCTTGCGCCGCTCGATCGACATTGATTCCGGCATGACCAGAATGAGCCGATAGCCCTTTGCCGCCGCGACGAAGGCGAGCGCAATGCCGGTATTGCCGGAGGTCGGCTCGATGATGACGGTATGTTCCGGCGAAATCTTGCCCGCGGCCTCCGCCGCCGCGATCATGGCGACGCCGATCCGGTCCTTGACGCTGCCGATCGGATTGAAGAATTCGAGCTTGGCCAGGAGATTGGCCTTGACGCCCTTCTCCTTCGCGATCTTGTCGAGACGTACAAGCGGCGTGTCGCCGATGGTCTCGATGATCGAATCATAAATGCGTCCGCGCCCCGGCACATGCGCCGCACTTCCCGGTTCTTTCACTGCGGCTTGCGCCATCGTCCCTCTCCCTGCCTGCAATCGCGCTGCCGGCACACATAGCAAAATTCAACGCAACGAGACCATCGCGCAGGTCTCTGTCCGGCGCGTTAGTTACGCGGCGCCGGGACGATGCGCAGATACGGCCGCAGCGCCTTCCAGCCGCCGGGATATTTCTTCTTTGCCTCTTCGTCCGATACCGCCGGGACGATGATCACATCTTCGCCCGCCTGCCAATTCACCGGTGTCGCCACTTGATGCTCGGCGGTCAATTGCAGCGAATCGATCACCCGCAGGATCTCATCGAAGTTGCGGCCGGTGCTCGCCGGATAGGTGAGCATCAGCTTGATCTTCTTGTCCGGCCCGATGACGAAGACGGAACGCACGGTGAGCGTGTCGCTGGCATTCGGATGGATCATTCCATAAAGGTTGGCGACCTTGCGCTCGGGATCCGCGATCAACGGAAAATTGAGCGCATAGCCTTGCGTGTCCTTGATGTCCTCGGCCCATTTTTCGTGATCCTTCAGGGGATCGACGCTGAGGCCCAGCACTTTCACGCCGCGCTTATCGAACTCGGGCTTCAATTTCGCCGTATAGCCGAGCTCCGTCGTGCAGATCGGCGTGAAATTCTTCGGGTGCGAGAACAGGACAGCCCAGGATCCGTTGATGTAATCGTGGAAGCGGATCGGGCCTTCAGTCGTCTCCGCCGTAAAGTCCGGGGCAATGTCGCCAAGCTGCAGGGCCATGTCCAACTCCTGTTACGCGCATGGCGGCCACCGCCGATGGCCGCGCTGCGATCGATTGCGTCTCTGCCTGCCGGCCAATGCGGCCGGCCCCGTCATGCCAAAATTAGCATATTTCCGCAGGGCGGGAAGTATATAAATTCAATAGACATAGCTAAATTGTGAAATCAGGCTTCGCCGCTTCGTCATGGACGGTTTTCGTCTCTGCCGCCTGACGGCAGATATCGTCGATCGTCACGCCTTCAAGATCGGCGAGGAAGGCTTTGCCGGCTTTGGTGATGACCGGCTGGATCACGTTTTCGACGAAGGCGTTGCGCGGCGCATCCTCCTCGCCGTCGCTTTTGATCGCGCTGACGACTTCGGCCGCGGTGATACGGCGGCGTTCGCGGGCGAGTTCGTAGCCGCCGCGCGGTCCGCGCACGCCCTTGAGGATTTCGGCCCGCACCAGCGCCTGCAACAAAGTCTCGAGATGGCGCGGCGGCAGATCGAGGCGCGCGGCAAGCAGCTTCGCCGCGACCGGCTGCGGCCGCGCGTGGATGGCAATATCGACGACTGCGGCCAACGCCAGAACGCTGCGCCGGTCCAGGAGTATCATGTGCCCTCTTCCCGCAGGGTTAGGCCGGTTGAACCATAGCCGCCCGCGCCGCGCGCCGTCGCCTCGAGTTCCGCGACCGCGACAAATGCGGCGCGCGTCACCGGTGCCACGACGAGTTGGGCGATGCGTACGCCCCGCACGACTTCGAACGGCTCGGCGCCCAGGTTTATCAAAAGCACGCTGACTTCGCCGCGATAATCTGAATCAATCGTGCCCGGCGTATTCAGCACGGTTACGCCGCGGTGCAGCGCGATGCCGGAGCGCGGCCGCACCTGGCCCTCATAGCCCTCCGGCAATTGCAGAACGAGGCCGGTGGGGATCAAATGCCGTGCGCCGGGTTCGAGGATGATCTTCTCGTCCGGCGCCAGAGCCGCGCAGAGATCGGCGCCTGCCGCGCCGGCACTATGATAGGCCGGCATCGGCAGGCCCTCGCCGTGCGGCAGAAGGCGGACGGCGACGCGCGGCGCTTTCTCGTCAGGCATCGGGACGATCCTTCAGCATCTGCGCCAGATGACGCACCAATCTGGCCGCTATCTCGTCTTTGCGCATTTTCGGCCAGGGCTCGGAACCGGACGGCGCAATGAGCGTAATCTCATTCTCGTCCTTGCCCATCGCATCGCCCACGTCATTGGCGACGATCAGATCGCAATGTTTGCGCTGCAATTTTTCCCGCGCATGGGCAAGGATATGGTCGGTCTCGGCGGCGAAGCCGACGACGAGGCGCGGCCGCCCCGCCGTGCGCTGGGCGACCAGCGCCAGAATGTCGGGATTTTCAGCCAAAGCGAATTGCGGCGGCGTGTCGGATTTCTTGATCTTCTGCGAAGCGGCCGCTTCGACGCGCCAATCGGCGACCGCGGCGGTGGCGATGAAAATATCCGCGGGCAGCGCCGCCTCGACGGCCGCCAGCATCTCGATCGCGGTCTCGACATGCAGCGTCGAGACGCCGGGCGGGTCGGGCAATGTCACCGGGCCGCTGACGAGGATGACCTCTGCCCCGGCCTTCGCCGCGGCGGCGGCGATCGCATGGCCCTGCCGCCCGGACGACCGGTTACCGATATAGCGCACCGGATCGATCGGCTCATGCGTCGGCCCGGAGGTGACGACGACGCGGCGCCCGGCGAGCGGCTTGTCGAAACGCCCGATGCCCGGCAGCAGCGCAATCCGTGTATCGCCTTCGATCGCTGAGGCGACCGCCGCGAGGATCGCCGCCGGCTCGCTCATCCGGCCGGGTCCATATTCGCCGCAAGCCATGTCGCCGTCTTCGGGGCCGACGAACAGCACGCCGTCCTTCTGCAGGGTCGCGACATTGCGCTGCGTCGCCGGGTGCAGCCACATGCGCAGGTTCATCGCCGGCGCGACGAGGATTTTCTTGTCCGTCGCAAGCAACAGCGTCGCGGCGAGATCGTCGGCGAGACCCTGCGCCATCTTGGCGAGAAGATCGGCCGTCGCCGGCGCCACCACGACGAGATCGGCCGCGCGCGACAATTGAATGTGCCCGATCTCGGTCTCGTCGGTCAGCGAGAACAGATCGTCGAAGACCTTGCCGCCGGACAGGCTCGCGACCGAGAGCGGCGTGACGAATTGCTTGGCCGCCCGGGTCATGACGACATTGAGACTGGCGTTCTGCTCGCGCAGGCGGCGGATCAGCTCGAGCACCTTGTAGGCGGCGATGCCGCCACCGATGACGAGCAGAATGCGTTTGCCGTCCAGCACGTCGTTCTCCCAGGCCCCGTCTTTTAGCGCAGCAGAAAGACAATCAATATAATAACGAGCAGCCAAAGCGCGATATGGCCGAGCCGCGCCCCACGCGCCTGCGCCTCGCCGAGCTTGGCGATGACGCTTTCTGACAGTTCGAATCCGTCCTCGGCCATGCTTTCAAGCTGGGCGATGATCTTTTCGGTCTGCAGCAGCACGGCCGGCAGGTTGCCGGCGAATTGCGCCAGCGCGTTGACGCCGCGCCGCGCGTCCTCGATCCTGCCGACCGGACCTAAATTCTCGCGCAGCCAACCGGAAACGACGGGCTCCGCCGTCGACCACATGTCGAGCTTCGGGTCGAGCCGCCGCGCCACGCCTTCGACGACGACCATGGTTTTCTGCAGCAGGACGAGTTCCGTCCGTGTCGTCATATCGAAAAGCGCCGTCACTTCGAACAGAAGGGTCAGCACCCGCGCCATGGAAATCTCGTCGGCCGGGCGGGCATGGATCGGCTCGCCGATGGCGCGGATCGCCTGGGCGAAATCCTCGACCTTGTGATAGCCCGGCACATAGCCGGCCTCGAAATGCACTTCCGCGACGCGGCGATAATTGCGGGTGATGAAACCGTAGATGATCTCGGCGAGGAAGCGGCGCTCCTTCAGTCCGAGCCGGCCCATGATGCCGAAATCGACGGCGGTGAGCCGCCCCTGCCGGTCGACGAACAGATTGCCCTGGTGCATGTCGGCATGAAAGAAACCGTCGCGCACCGCATGGCGCAAAAAGGACTGGATGACGGTGCGCCCGAGTTCGGCCAGATCATAGCCGGCGGCGGCGAGCCCTTTCGTATCCGAGAGGGAAATCCCGTCCACCCATTCGGAGGTGAGGACTTCCTTCTCGGTGCGATCCCAATCGACGCGCGGGACGCGGAAATCGCATTCCTTCTCGGTATTCTCGGCGAATTCCGATGCGGCGGCGGCTTCGAGCCGAAAGTCCATCTCCATCTTCACCGTGCGGGCGAGAATATCGACGACCTCCGCCGACTTCAGCCGCTTGGTGTTGGGAAACCAGCGCTCGCCGATCCGCGACGCGAAATACATGTCGGAAAGATCGCGGCGAAAGCGCCGCTCGACGCCGGGACGCAGCACCTTGACCGCAACTTCGCGCTCGCCGGCGCCATCGCGCACCCGGGCGCGATGCACCTGCGCGATCGACGCGGCGGCAACCGGCTCGCCAAATTCGACAAACACGTCATCGATCTTGCGGCCGAAGGCGGTCTCGACCATTTTGATCGCTTCGTCCTGGGCGAAAGGCGGCATATGGTCTTGCAAGGCTTCGAGCCGGCGCGCGACCTCGGCACCGACGACATCCGGCCGCGTCGCCAGAAATTGCCCGAGCTTCACATAGGATGGACCCAACCGGCTGATCGCCGCGGGCAGACGATCGGGCCCTTTGCGGCTGTTCTTGCCGAGGAATTTGGCCGCCGCGAACGGCAGCCGCGCGACCGGCGGCAGGGCGTCGATATCGACGTCGCGGAACAGACCCGCGCGGGAGAGAACGAATCCCGCCCTGGCGATGCGCAGTGGGTGCCCGAAGGAAAAGATCAAAGCTTCCAGCCCGAATGGATGGCGACGATGCCGCCGCTGAGCTTTGTATACGCGGCGCGGGCAAAGCCCGCCGTCTCGATCATAGCGCGAAAATCCTCGGCGGAGGGGAACCGGCGGATCGATTCGACGAGATAGCGATAGGCTTCTCCATCGCCCGTCACCAGCCGGCCGATCGCCGGGATGGCGCGGAAGGAATAGGCTTCATAGATCCGGTCGAGCGTCGCGACATCGACCTGCGAAAATTCCAGGCACAGAAAATGGCCGCCCCGGCGCAGCACGCGGAAGGCTTCCCGAAGCGCAACATCGATGCGCGGCACGTTGCGGATGCCGAAGGCGATCGTATAGGCGTCAAATTCATTGTCCGGAAAGGGCAGCGCTTCGGCATTGGCCTCGACGAAGGTCAACCTTTCGGCAAGCCCCTTCTTGTCGGCCCGCGCCCGCCCCACCGCGAGCATGTC
>JAJXZN010000170.1 GCA_021780015.1 Pseudomonadota bacterium | reverse complement strand
TGATGACGAAGGCACTGTCGGCCTCGCCGCGCATGACGGCGTCGGTCGCCGCGACGGCGCCGCCGACCGTATGCAGGACGGCATCCCAGGAGCCAGGGCTGACGGGCGTGTCGTCGTCGAGATAGGCGATGCCTTTGGCGGGCATCGCGGCCTCGATGGCCGCGGCATAGCCCGGCGGATGCACGCGCAAGATCGGCGCAAGCTCGGCGGCAGGCGATTCCAAACGGTTCAGATCACGAAATGTATCGGCCGCGAGCGCCTGCGTGATGGCACCGAAACGCGCTTGCGATTCCGGATGGTTCGGCCCGGTATCGTGACCGAGACTGGCCGGATGGCTGAAGAGCAGGGTCGTCACGGGCACCCGCTGTAATCGAAAGTGATTCGCCTAAAACTTAGCATTGCCGCACGACGAGCCCTTCAAAGCGCCCCGCGGTGCCGATTCTATGGCCGCCGAAGGGGGATAAATGTTTCTTTTGCGCCACAGGTTTTCGTCATCTCGCCTCGCCCAAGGCCGCCTGCGCTTGTAGCAGTGGCGAGGCGACGACCGATGCGTTATTTCCTTCATAGAGGCGGGGACATTGAGATGAAATTTCACAAGATCACCTTGGCCAAGATTTCTTGGGCAGTGCCATTTATTGCATTGATGCTGGCGGGTTGCGAGGCGGACGGGCTGCAGACGCCGGACCCGAGCCTGTCGGGCCGCGACCAGGAATTTCTCGCGCTCGCGCCCAAGGCCGATATTCCATCGCAATTCCAACGCTACCGGGTCGAAGATCCGACCGGTCAACCGCCGGGCACCGTGGTCGTCGACACCAAGCACATGTACCTCTATTACGTGCTGCCGCACGGCATGGCGATGCGCTATGGCATCGCGGCGGGCTCTGAAGCCGCGGGCTGGACCGGTACGGCCACGATCGGCCGCAAGGAAGAATGGCCGCATTGGATGCCGCCGTCCGACATGCTGAAGCGTTGGCCGCATCTGCAGCCGACGGCCGACGCCGGCGGCCTCCCGGGCGGTCCGGAAAATCCGCTCGGCGCCCGTGCGATGTATCTGTTCCAGGGTAATAAGGACACGCTTTATCGCATTCACGGCACCAACGAGCCGGAGCAGATCGGCCAGGCGGTGTCCTCGGGCTGCATCCGGATGTCGAATATCGATGCGATCGATCTTTATAACCGCGTCAAGATTGGCACCAAGGTGATCGTCGAATAACAGATCATCATTCATCGGAAACTTCGACGCCCGCGTCTTTGACGCGGGCGTTTTGTTTTGGGCGCGAAGCGGTTGTCGGCTTGGTCCGTGCGAGCACGCCTTAGGCGACCGCGGTTTCGCTGCCGATGGTCAGCAGCACGATTTCCGGCGGCCGGAAGAGCCGGACCGGCGCGATCGAGGTTCCGAGGCCTGCCGAAATGATCATGTGGCGGCGGTGTTGGACGATATGGCCGTAGACCTGGGTCATGCCGAATTCCTGCTCGGTGAAGAGCTCCGTGACAATCGGCAAATTGATCTGTCCGCCATGTGTATGGCCGCAGAGCGTGAGCGAGACGCGATCAGGCACGCGATGGAAGACGAAGGGCTCATGCGCGAGGAGAAGGATGGGCGCGCCGTCGCTGGCCTGCGCCAAGGTTCCGTCGAGATCATCGAAGCCTTCGAACCGGCGCGAACCGGCTGGATAGGCCAATTGATCGCCAAGGCCCGCGACCCAGAAGGATTGGTTGCCTTTCACCACAGAGACGGCTTCGTTCTCCAACACTTTGAAATCCGCATGGCGCAAGGCGCGGCGGACGCTTTCGCCGTCATCGCTGCGCATGCGCGGCAAGGCGCCGTGCCACCAATCGTGATTGCCGAGGATGGCGTAAATGCCGAGCGGCGCGCGCAGTACCGACAAGGCTTCCGCCCATTGTGCGGGGTAGACCGGCCCGGTCACGAAGCGATGCCCGGCGTTGAAATCGCCGAGCAGAAAAATGATATCCGGATCGAGCGAATTGGTGATCTCGGCAATGCGGCGGATCCGCGCCGCGGACATCAGCGGTTCGCAGGCATGGATGTCAGCGACAAGGGCGGCTTTGACCTGAAGCCCAGGCGTCCAATGCGGCGGTGTCAGGCTGTAGGTCGTGACATCAAGGCGAAAGCCCGGCTCGACTGCGCAGGCATAGGTGCCGAACCCGGCCCCTGCCAATGTGAGGACGCCGGCACCTTGCAGAATATGCCGGCGAGTCAGCAGGGTCATCGCGAGAACCAATCGATGCGGGGCGGTCGATCGCCGAGATAAGGCGCGACACGGACAGATACGATGGTTCTCTTAAAAATATTTGCGGGCCGAAATGGGGCCAGCACGCTAAGCCGCGTAGCCGCTGAAGCGGCGCTGGGCGCGCAGTTTGGCGTCTTCGGTGTCCGTCTCCCTCGGCTTCGATTGGGTGGCTTGAAGGGCAGCAGCGACGGCGGAAATGCCGATTTCGCGATAAAGCCGCTCGAGAATATCGCGGGCATCCCCCGGCGTTTGAGCGGAGCGGAAAGTCTGATTTTGATCCTTCATGGGTCTGTCCTTGCAGGCTTCGGCATGGCCACCGGCGTGTGCGTCGGGGGAGCTTCCGGCGGCGCGGTAAACAGAACCTTGAGAATTTAAGTTAAAGCCGAGCGAATTTTGTCGCGATCGACGATTGCGCGCCGGTTGTGTCCGGCGCCCGACACCCGTAGATTTTCATTTGGCCAGCGGGTTTGCTCATGCGGCATTTGATCATCGAGGAGCCTTTCTCGGAGAGCGCCATTTGGGCGCGGCGGCTCGCCGTCTTCGCCGCCGCAGTGGTTGCGACCGGGCTCGTGCTGGCGCGCCTCGGTCTCGATCCGACCGCCGTCCTCGCGGTCATCGGCTCGGCGATCATCTTGGCTTGCCTTGCGATCCTCTGCGCCGGCGCCGCCGGCGTCGAAATCTGGCAGACCGGCCGCAAGGGTGTCGGCCTGCTGCTCGGCGGCGCGGTTTTGGCGGTGCTGTTGCTTGCCTATCCCGCTTATCTCGGCGTGCAGGCGGTGCGGCTGCCGGTGCTGAACGACATTTCGACCGATATAGACAATCCGCCCGCCTTTTCCTTGTCGCGCAAGGCACTGGCGGCTCGGCACGGCTGGCTGCCGCCGGCGCTCCCCGCCGCCGCACGCCAGGCGCAGAACGATGCCTATCCGGATGTACAGCCGATCTATCTCGATCTCGAAGCCGACGACGCCTATCAGGCCGTGCTGAGCACGGCCGCAGCCAAGCATTGGAAGATCATCGATGCGATCCCGCCGGGCGGTCGGCTGGGCATTGGCCATGTCGATGCGATCGCCCATGGCATGATCCTCGGTTTTGCCGACGATGTGACGATTCGCATCTGGCCTTTGGCGGGCGAGACGCGCGTCGATGTCCGCTCGGCCTCGCGGATCGGCCGGCACGATTTCGGCGGCAATGCCGCGCGGATCGAATCCTTCGCCGACGAATTGAAGACCGAAGCCGAGGCGAAGTGATCAGAGGCGGCGATAGACGCCTGCGCGATCGTCGCCTTCGCCGCTCACATGTCCGCGCTCGACCAGATCCTGCAAATGAGCGAGGACGGACAGCGCCGCGGCGCCTTTAAGACGCTCGTCGAGACCGTGGTAGATCGCCGCGACAAGCGCGGGAATTTGCGCCGGACCTTTGTCGAGTGCGGCAAGGATTGCCGCCTCGCGCAAGCGGCGATGGTGGAGCAGAGCCCGCACCATGCGCTGCGGCGCGGTCAAACCGCCGCCGTGGCCCGGCCAATAGTGGGTATCCTCGCGCGCCAATAGTTTTTCGAGCGAAGCCATATAATCGCGCATCCGGCCGTCGGGGGGGATGACGACCGAGGTCGCCCAAGCCATCACATGATCGCCGGAGAAGAGTGCGCGTTCCTGCGGCAATGCAAAGGCCAGATGGTTGGCTGTATGGCCTGGCGTGGCAACCGCTTCGAGGACGTAGCCGGGGCCGGCAATTTCATCGCCTTCGGCGAGGACGGCATCCGGCTGGTAGGCCCGGTCATGTGCCGTGTCGAGCGCGGCTTCGCCGCCGTCGGACGCCGCCATATAAGGCGCGCAGCCGATGATCGGCGCGCCGGTCGCAGCCTTCAGCGCCGTGGCGCCGGCCGAATGGTCGCCATGCGTATGGCTGACGAGGATATGGCGGACGCGCTCCTTGCCGAGCGCCTTGAGCAAGGCCGCGACATGGGCCGGGGAATCGGGACCGGGATCGATCACCGTCACATCGCCGGCGCCGACGACATAAGTGCAGGTGCCGGTGAAGGTCATCGGGCTCGGATTGTCGGCAACGATCCGCCGGATCAGCGGCGACAGCCGAACGAGCCGATCCGGTGCGCCGGGCGGGCGCAGGTCGAAGTGAATGTCCGGATCCGTGTCGCTCATTCGGGCGAAGGCGTGGGTTTGGCGGCTTTGTCCAGAAAGACATGCGCTAACGCATGATAGATGCTGTCATGGCAGACCCATTTGGAGACTGCGTCGGCGATCAGCGCCGCCAGCATCAGCGGAATGATCATCGCGTGATTTTC
Source organism: Pseudomonadota bacterium (assembly GCA_021780015.1). GTDB lineage: Bacteria > Pseudomonadota > Alphaproteobacteria > Rhizobiales > Beijerinckiaceae > Methylovirgula. The sequence continues at coordinate 4,524 of JAJXZN010000170.1, read as the reverse complement.
GGTCATTTCCGAAACGATGACAAAAGAGGTGATCGGTGTCTGAACCACGCCCGTGAGATAGGAAACCATGCCGAGCAGCGCCAGCGCGCCGAGGGGCACGTCCTGAAACGCCGCGTGCAGATTGGCCGCCAATCCGGCGCCGACTGCAAGCGAAGGCGCAAACAGGCCGCCTGGAATGCCGCCGATCGAGGAAAACAGGGTCGCAAAAAATTTCATCGGCCCGAAGATGGCGCAGGATGGCACGGCGCCATGGACGATGGCGCGCGCTTGATCATAGCCGGTGCCGTAGATCGAATCCTGCGAGACGAGGCCGCTCAGCGCGACGCCCAGGCCGCACAGCATTGCGAAAGCGATCGGGTGTTTCGCGATGATCTGCCCCGCCTTGCCCGGCAGGCCGCGCGCAAAGCCGATGACGATCCGGCTGAACAGGCCGCCGAAAAAGCCGCCGAGCACAGCGCAGAGCGGCAGCACGAGCCAGGCGCGACCGAGGGGAAGCACCGCATTGGTCGAACCGAAATAGGCATAATCGCCGACAAGCCCGAGCGAGGTGAGGCCGGCGGCGATGATGGCGCCGAGGACAAGGCCGCTGGTGCGCGATTCGAACGACCGGCTCAATTCCTCGATGCCGAAAACGATTCCGGCAAGCGGCGTATTGAAAGCGGCGGCAATGCCGGCGGCGGCGCCGGCGAGCAGCAGGCCGCGCTGATAATCCAGCGCGCGGCGGCCGATCGCATACATCAGCGCGGCGCCGACTTGAACCGTCGGGCCTTCGCGGCCGATCGAGGCGCCGCAAAGAAGCCCGAGCGTGACGGCGATGATTTTGCCGGCCGCGACGCGCAGTGACACGAGCGCCGTGCGGGTCGGGCCGTCCGGCATTTCGCGCGCGGCGATCACCTGCGGAATGCCGCTGCCTTGCGAATTCGGGAAGACATGCAGCGTCAGGAAGACGATGGCGCCGAATCCCAGCGGCGTCAGCGCGAGCGACAGGTAGCGCGAGACGGCAAGCACATGATGAAAGTCGCGTTGCGCATAATCCGCCAGGGCCGCCATCAAGATCGCCGCGGCGCCGACCAGCAGGCCGCCGATGAGAAAGAGCGTTCGCCGGCCCCAGCGTTCTAAGGCGTTATGCGTGAGGCTGCGGAAATTCGTGGATTGAGGGCGGGCGATCATCAACGGCTTTGCTTTGGTCTTTTTGTCATCACTACGCCCTTCATGCCATAGAAGCAGGCGGTGTCGGTAACAATTCCGCGAGCCTTTCGAAGGCACCGCCATGCGCGCTGGCCCCGCGGTGCAGGGCGATGATCGGGCTGTTGCAGAAATGGCCGAGGCTTTCGCAGACGGCTTCGAGCGGCACCGGCGAAGCCTCGGTCTCGTCGACGACGAGCGCGGCGATCGCAAGACCGCGCTTTTGCACGACTTCGAGCGCCGAAAGCGTGTGGCTCAGACTGCCGAGATAAGTCCCGGCAACGAGAACCATCGGAATATTGAGCGCGCCGATGAGATCGCAGATCGTGGTTTTGCCGTCGAGCGGCACCATCAGCCCGCCAATGCCCTCGATAAGCAGCGCATCGTCCGCTTCGATGATCGCCGTGCTGCAGAAACGTGTCAGCGCAGCAATGTCGATCGCTTTGCCTTGCAGCCGCGCGGCCATGTCAGGTGAGAGCGGCGCGGGAAAACGCCAGGGCGAGATTTTGGCGATAGCAGCGAGATCGGACTTTTGACCGCAGGCTTCGAGCAGAAGCGCCGGATCGCTGGCGGCGTAATTCGCTTCGTCGAAGCCGGTCACGACGGGCTTCAATGCCATGACCCTCCGCCCGCGGCCTCGCAGCGCCCGGAGCAGGCCCGCGGAGACGAATGTCTTGCCGCTGTCGGTTCCTGTCGCGGTAATGAAGAGAGCCGGCAAAGCGTCGTCTCCCTAGGCCGGCGCACGGATGTCGAGCCGGGCGACCGCATCGGCGAGACGCGCGACATCCTCATCGCGATGAACGGCTGAGAAGGCAAAGCGCAGTCGGGCGGACCCTTCCGGCACCGTCGGCGGCCGGATGGCGACGACGAGAAAGCCTTCGTCCGCCAACGCTTTCGAGGCTTGAAGCGTCGCCGCGGCGGAGCCGAGCACGAGCGGCACGATCGGGCTCTGCGCCGCGGGCAGGCCGAGGCGCCGCGTAAACGCGCGTGCCTTGGCGAGCGGCCGCGCGCAAAGCAGGGGCGGCGATGATATCCAGCGCGGCGATGGCTGCCGCCGTGCTCGCTGGCGGCAAGGCTGTCGAATAGACGAGGGTGCGCGCCCGCGACGTCAATAGATCGATCACGCTGCGCGATGCGCAAAGATAGCCGCCATAGCTGCCGAGAGCCTTCGATAGCGTGCCCATGTGCAAGAGAACGGCATCGTCTGTGTCGGCGTCTTTGTCGATGATGCCGAGACCATGCGCATCGTCGGTCATGAGCCAAGTGTCGTGCGCCGCGCAGATTTCAGCCAGCGCCGCGATCGGCGCACGGTCGCCGTCCATCGAAAATACAGTGTCGGTGACAAGCAGCGCATGGCGATGGCGGCCACGCTCGGCCTTGAGAATGGCATCCGCATGCCCGGTATCATTATGGCGGAAGATGCGCAGCGTCGCCGAAGAGAGCCGGGCGCCGCCGAAGATGCAGGCATGCGCCAGTTCATCGACGAGGATCAGATCGCCTTCGCCGGCGAGCGCCGGGATGACACCGAGGTTGGTCAGATAGCCGGATCCAAAAGCGCGCGCCGCCGCGGTGTGCTTCAAGCTGGCAAGGCGTGCTTCGAGCGCGACGAGCAATGGATGATTGCCGGTGACGAGCCGCGAGGCGCCGGCGCCCGTGCCATAGGTTTCGATCGCAGCGATGGCCGCGGCTTTCACGTTCTGATGCTGCGACAGGCCAAGATAATCGTTGCAGGAGAAGGAGACCAAGCGGCGTCCATCACGCATGACGATGGCATCGCTCTGGCGCTCGGTCGTGGCGAGAGATCGCCGCAGATTGGCGTCCGCCAGTTGCGCCAGTTTGCGCTCCGCAAAGGCATCGAGCGATGTCACGGGCTTTCCTTCCTCACCGTTGCGGTTTAACCGTGGCGCACGGCTCTGGCAACAAGGCGCGATGGTAGTGGAAGATCGGGATTGGCAGGAAACCTGGCAGGAGACTTGGCAGGAGGCATGGCGCGACCATATCTGGCTGCCCTATACGCAGATGAAGCATGCCGCGCCGCCGCTGCCGGTCGTTGCGACGCAAGGGTCGCGAATTACCCTGGCCGACGGCCGTGAGCTCATCGATGGAATTGCGAGCTGGTGGACCGCCTGCCACGGCTATAACCATCCCCACATCCGCGACGCCGTCACCCGACAATTGGAAACCATGCCGCATGTCATGTTCGGCGGCTTGATCCATGAACCGGCGGTGCGGCTCGCCACGCGGCTTGCGGCATTGATGCCCGGCGATCTCGAGCGCGTGTTCTTCTCCGACAGCGGCTCGGTCGCGGTCGAAGTGGCGATGAAAATGGCCGTGCAATATTGGCTCAACATGGGCGTGCGCGGACGTACCAAAATGCTCGCCTTTCGTGGCGCCTATCACGGCGATACATTCGCGACCATGGCGGTCTGCGATCCCGCCGAGGGGATGCACAAACATTTCTCCGGCGTCTTGCCGCAGCACAGAATCGCCGATCTGCCGCGCAGCGAAGAGGAGCTGCCAGTGCTCGATGCGCTTCTCGCACGGCACGCGGACGAGCTCGCGGGGATCATCGTCGAGCCGCTCGTACAAGGCGCGGGCGGCATGATCTTTCACGACCCGGAGGCGCTGAAACGGCTGCGCGCGCTCGCCGACAAATATGATCTCATCTTGATTTTCGATGAGATTTTCACCGGCTTTGGCCGCACGGGCACGATGTTCGCGTGCGAGCAGGCGGGGGTCGTGCCGGACATCATCTGTCTCTCAAAGGCTTTGACCGGGGGGACCATGGCGTTGGCCGCGACGATGGCGCGAAGGAAAATCTTCGATGCCTTCTGGTCGGATGAGCCAACGCACGCTTTGATGCACGGGCCGACCTATATGGCCAATGCTTTGGCCTGCACCGCGGCGAATGCCTCGCTCGATCTTTTCGCGCGCGAACCGCGGTTAGACCAAGTCGCTGCGATCGAAGCGTCGCTGCGGGAAGGGCTCGAACCCTGCCGCGGCGCACACAATGTCACGGACGTGCGCGGGCGCGGCGCCATCGGCGTCGTCGAATTTGCCAAGATCGGCGACCTTGCAGCGCTCAAGCATCGCTTCGTGGAACGGGGCGTTTTTATCCGGCCGTTCGGCAACATTATTTATCTGACGCCGGCCTTGACCATCGGCAGCGACGACCTGCGTCAATTGACGGACGCGATCGTCGACGTGGTGCGAACGCTGATCGAAACGCTGCTGATCGTCACCGTGGTGATCTTCCTGTTCCTCGGTAGCGCGCGCGCCTCGGCGGTTCCGGCACTCGCCATGCCGCTGTCGATCGTGGGCGCGTTCGTCTTCATGCTC
>JAJXZN010000192.1 GCA_021780015.1 Pseudomonadota bacterium | reverse complement strand
AAATTCAAGACAATATCAGTCGTACTTTAACTCCTTTCTTCGGCTTCAATAATTTTCAGATCAGCGTCGCGACGCGAATCAATACCGACAGAAAACAGACAAACGAGACTGTTTTCGATCCCGATTCGCGCGTCGAGCGCTCTGTTCGTGTCGTGAGATCGAACGAGACGTCGCAGAATTCGACCAATCAACCGCCGACCAGCGTCACGCAGAATTTGCCGCCGAGCGGAACGCAGTCGGACAATGGCAAACAGTCGAACGAAGAAAATCAGAAACGCGAAGAGACGACGAACTACGAAGTCTCGTCGAAGACCATCCAGACGATCAGCGGCGGCTTCGAAGTCGAGCATATTTCGGTCGCTGTCCTCGTCAATCGCGCGAGCCTCGTCGCCGCGCTCGGCGGCAAGGCCACGCCCGAGGCGATCGACAAAGAGCTCGCCGATCTTAACCAGATCGTCGCATCGGCCGCCGGCACGAACACCGCGCGCGGCGATATGATCAAGATTTCGGCCGTCGATTTCGTCGAATCTGGTCGCGATCTCACGCCGGTGCCGCCGCCGACCTGGCAGGAAATCCTGTTGCGGCAGACCGGGACGGCCATCAACGGCGGCGTGATCCTCGTCGTCGCGCTGCTGATGCTTTGGTTCGGAGTCAGGCCGGCGATTCGGGCCTTGGCTGGTTCGCCGGCAATCGGCGCATCCGCAGCCGCCGGCTATCTCGGTGCCGACAGCGTGATGCTGCCGGAGCCGGTTCTGCCAATGCCCGATGCCATGCCGATGGCGGCGTTTCCCACTTTCACGGGCGAACCCAATTTGATTGAGGATCTCGCCGACAGTTCCAAGCGCGCGCCGGTGAAGCGGCTTGAGCAGATCGTCGAATTCGACGAACAGCAGGCTGTCAATATCCTCAAACTCTGGATGCGCCAGCGGAGCGCGGCATGATGCTGCGACCGGTCGCCGATTACCTCGTCCAGATTGGCTTAGAGAGCGACGAGCCGCCGGTGTTGGTCGTGCCGCCTGAGCCGGACCTCGCGCCGCTATGGCCGGAGGAGCCAGAAGAAGATCCGCAAATTGCCATCGATGCAGCGCGTGACGAGGGCAGGGCCGCCGGGCGCGAGGAGGCAAGGGCAGAGCATGAGGCGGAATTGGCGCGCGCGCAGGAGCGTTTCGATGCCGAGCTGAACGCGGCACGCGAGGGCTGGGCGCGAGAGGAGGGCGCGCGCCTGCAGGAACAGCTTGGTGCGGCGATGTGCGCGATCGAGGAGAGGCTTGCCGATTCACTGGCGCGGGTTCTGCGGCCGTTTATCGTCGCCGCCTTGCGCCGGCAGATGATCGAAAAGTTGGTCGAGAACATCCGGACAATCGTCGGCAGCGCCGACATGATCGCGATCCAAATCGCGGGCCCTGCCGATCTTATCGAGGTTTTGCGCCATGCGCTCGAAGGCGCTCCTGCGGCCTTCGACTATCTTGTCCGCGATAGTGTCGATGTCAGCGTCGTCGCCGAGCAGACGTCAATCGATACGCGCCTCAAAGCTTGGACAGAGCTTATCGGTGCGGAGGCATAGAGCATGGCGGAGGGAGAGAAACAGGAACTCCTGATCATCAAGCGCACGCGCGGCGGGTCGCACGAGCCGCACGGCGGCGCCTGGAAGATCGCGTTCGCGGATTTCATGACCGCGATGATGGCGCTGTTTCTCGTGCTCTGGCTCATCAACGCAACGAATCAGAAAACCAAGGCGTCGCTGGCGCGCTACTTCAATCCCGTCGATCTCGTCGACATGTCGACTCTGAAGCGCGGCATTCACGATCCGAATGACGGGCCGGAGATGGACGGGGCGGCCAATGGCGCGGCCTTTCCGAAAACGGTTGTGGGCGCGGCGAAGAAAAACGGCAGCAGCATGGGCTCCGGCCTGGGCGCGGCGGGTCCGCGCGACGTAAAGCAGAACGAAGCCGGGGAGCCGCGGACCGCCGAACCGCCGCCGACCCATTCCGAGCAGGCTTTGTTTCGTGATCCCTACGCCGTGCTGGCCGAGATCGCCGCATCGGGTTCGAGCGGTGAGGCCTCTGCCAGCGACGACCTTGATCAGCCGGATAATGACGCCAACGGCGCGGGAGGCGACACTTACAGCGATCCGTTCAAGGCGGCGGCTGCGACCGATAAATCCCCCGCTGCGGCCTCGCCCGGCAATCCGCCGCCCGCCGCTCGTCCTGTTGCCGCCGCTTCGCCGTCGCCCGGCAATCCGCCGCCTGCGAAGATGACACCAAGCGCGCCGCCGGCCGCATCGGAGATGCCGCCGCCGGCTGCGCCTACGCCGGCCGCCGTGCCTCGCAAGGCCGAGGTCGCCAAGGCGCAATCATTGAACAATGCCCAAGCGCTGGCGGTCGATCTGCAGGAGCAAATCACCAAGCTCATCGGACCGGCCGGCAAAGACAGCGCGAGGCCGGCGATCGAAGTAAAGGCGACCGACGAAGGCATCCTGATCAGCCTCACGGACCGGAGCGATTTCGCCATGTTCGCCATCGGTTCGGCCGAGCCGCAGGCGAAGACGGTGCATGTGATGGACAAAATCGCGCGCGTACTCAAGACCGTGAAGGGCGACATTATCATTGGCGGCTTTACCGATGGGCGGCCTTATCGATCGGCGCTCTATGACAATTGGCGGCTTTCTTCGGCGCGCGCGCAGATGGCCTATTACATGCTGGTGCGTGGCGGGGTCGACGAGAAGCGCATCGTCCGCATTGAGGGCTATGCCGACCGGCGACCGAAAATCCCGGGTAAGCCGCTCGCCGCGGAGAATCGGCGAATCGAAATTTTCCTGAAAGCGAAAAAATCATGAGACGCGGCGCCTTCGCTATCGCTTTGCTGGCCTGCCTCTTTGCTGCGGGTCTTGCCGGCGCGGCGCCATCGAAGCCGCCCTACCAGCTCGTGCGTTCGCTGCATGCGTTGCAGGATCAGATCGTGCTGGGCAATCGTTCGGCGCGAGCCGCGGTTTCCGCACTGGCCACCGATCTCGCCTCACGTCTTCTTTCTTATGATCCGTCGGTATGGCGCGAGCCGCGCAATGTCCGTGCCGTCGTCACCTACGTTCTGAGCGGCGGCGCGCCGCGGGTCGCAGAGGCTGTGCTTGCGAGCGGCAAGTGTCCGCCGCAGGAGAAACCGCTCGTCGAGGCCGCGTTGGCCTATTCGGAAGGCAAGGCGGCGCGGGCGAGAAGCTTGCTCGCCAATGTCGATCCGCGGACGTTGGAGCCGATCGTCGGCGGCCACATCGCTTTGGCTCAGGCCGCACTGGTCGCGGACAAGAATCCGGAGAAGGCCGTCGCGCTGCTTGACGTCGCCCGCGTCCTCGCGCCGGGGACCCTGGTGGAGGAGGCCGCCTTGCGGCGCGAGATTTTCCTCATCAACGCGACCGGCGACTTCGATCGTTTCATCAGCCTGTCCGGCGACTATATCCGGCGATTCCATAATTCGACTTACGCCGACAATTTCCGCGAGCATTTTGCCGATGCGGTTGCGCGGCTGAACATTGCCGGCGATTCGACAGAGTTGCAGGAGATCGACGATGCCTTGAGTGCGCTCAAGCCCAGCGATCAGCTGAAAATCTATCTGATGATCGCGCGCGGCTCGATTCTGATGGGCAAGATTCCGGCGGCGGAATTCGCCGCGGCCAAGGCGGAAGCTCTGGCGGCGCCGGATTCGACCGAGATCAACCGGGCCAAACTCTATGACGGGGCAGCAGAGGTTTTTACGCCCGCCTATGAAAGCGGCGAGGGCACGCTCGATTCCTTGAATACCGGCCGTCTTTCGCGGGAAGAATCGACGCTGAAAGATGCGGCGCTGTCGGTCTCGCAGCAAATTCACGCATGGCCGCAAATCGAGGCGAACACGCCCGCGGCGAGTCTCGCGGACCAATCCGTGCCGCAACAGCTCCAATCGGTCATGGCCAGTACGACGGCGACGATTGAGGCTGCTCAAAAGGCGCTCGCTGAAAGCGACGGTTCGGGAGCGCCCCAGCCATGAACAACATCAGCGGACTGACAAACGCATTGCCGACGTCGAATTCGCCGGCCTCAGATTCGAAATCCGGCGGCGAAAATTCTGCGGCCCTGCATGACGGCCGGCCGGACTCCTTCACCACGCTGCTCGCAGGATTGTCTCAGCCGCAGGAAGAGGCGGCAGCACCGTCCGCCAAGGGCGCGCCGACGGGCGCGCTTTTCAAAGGATTTGGCGGTGGCTTGCCAGACGAGCCCAGTCCAGCGGTCGCAGGGACGCCGGGCAACGAATTGACGCCCGCGCAATCGATGCACCAAAGCCTGCGGCTGGCGACAAATCTGCAATTGCAGATTCCGTCGCAATCCGATTCCCCCGATGGGAAGGCCACAGCGAAAGGGAGCGGCGCTGCTTCGACACCCTTGGTTGAAAGTGCGCCGTTGCCGGCAACCGCACATGTATCCACGGGCCAAACCGGCGGCGCAATCAAGACGCAAACGCCCGCGGCGAAAATCGCCGATCCAGCGTCCAATGCAAAGCTCGCTGCCACAGCGACGCCGCTGTCTATTCCCCCCGATATGGAGGCTGCGGTCGATCTCGCGGCCGAGCAACCGGAGGCTGCCGCCGACGCATCGGGGATCGGCAAGAAGCCGGCCCATACGCATTCCCAGTCGCCAGCCTCTGCGCCGCGGCACAAGGACGATGGCGGCTCGCACTCACCGCCGGCGGCGGCGAATGCGATCTCTGCGACTGGCTTGATCGTGCCAGCCATCGCCGCTCCGCTCGCCAACGTGCCGGCGGCGCCGGGCGCGCAATCGCCGGCACAGCCGTCACGCAGCACGATCCTGTCGAGCGATGCTGGTCTCACACACAATATTTCGACGCGAGGCCAGGATGCCGCGGAGGACGCGGGCGACGACAAAGCTGCGCCTCTCAAGGTCGATATCGTCACACAGGCGACGCATTTCGCGCCGGTGGCGTCTCTGTCGCCGGCGCAGCAGATCGTCGGCGCCACGACGATGATGCTCACCGGTGCGGCAGGCACGAGCCAAGACGCGGGGGCCGCAGCGCCGGTGAGCTCTGCCTCCTCGGCCAGCCTCAATTCCCTGCTCGCGGCGGCGCAGCCCGCGGCGCCTTCGATCAAGACGCTCGATCTACAGCTCGAACCGCCCACCCTTGGCGCCGTGAGCATCAAGCTCAATTTGTCCGCCGATGGCCTTGCGGTGGACGTCCGGGCGAGCCAATCAGCGACCGTCGATCTTCTCGAGAAGGACAAGCAGTCGCTCACGCAAGGGTTGAGCGGCGCCGGCTATACCGTCTCCGGCGTGGCGATCGGCCTTGCGCCGGCGAACCATGCGGCCATGGATTCTGCCGGCCAGGGAACGCAGCAGGGTTCGTCCGGTCAATTTCTGAGCGGCGAGGCGCAAGCCAATGGTGGATCACAGACACAAGGCGGCGGCGCCCATGATTCTTCTCGCCAAAACCAGCGGCAAAGCGCCTATGAGATTCAGGAATCGCCTCGGCCCGCGGCTCAGCGCACTGCTGGTTCTGGCCTTTATATATAATGGCGCAGCCGCCGCGCCGCAGGCTCTCGTTTGCGAACGGGAAATGACGCGCGCCGCGGCCAAATATGATGTGCCGCTCGGCGTGCTTTATGCCGTCGGGCTGACGGAAACCGGGCGGCGCGGAACGCTCAGTCCCTTTGCGCTCAATATCGAGGGACCGTCCTTCTTTCCGGACACGCTCGCGGAAGCAATGCAGCGCTTTGACGATGCCGAGCGCCGCGGCGCCAAGCTCATCTACATCGGGTGCATGCAGATCAATCATTATTATCACGGCAGCCATTTCCGCTCGGTTGCAGAGATGTTCGATCCGCACGCCAACGTTGATTATGCGGCCCGCTATCTGCGCGACCTGAAACAGCAGGAGGGAAGCTGGACTCTCGCGGCGGCGCGTTATCATGCCGGTCCCGATAATGACCCGGCGCAGAAGCAATATGTCTGCGAGGTCATCGCCAATATGGTCGCCAGCGGTTTCGGCGCATGGACCGAATCCGCGCGCGCCTTCTGTCATTGATGCTTCGTCCGCCGCGCGGCTCGGTCGATTGATGCGTGATTTGAGTCTTTTCAATCACATGCGTGTCGAAAAAGATTCATGCATCGCTGAAAGTCCCAAAACGCGACAGTAGCGTTTGACGGAAGCTTAGACTTCGCTAACACTTAAGTCGGGCTAAACAACTGATTCGGGGGGCGATTCCGTGCTGGTGATTGTGGATGAGCGGGACATGGTCACCGCTGGTTACGCTTGTCGCTTTGGGAGTGAAGGCGTGTCCGCAGCCAGGTTCTGCACCGACGAATTTCGCGAATGGGTCAAGACGGTCGCGGATGCAGATCTTTATGCGGTCGAGGCTTTTCTGTTGGGCGATTGTCGTGACCGCGAAATTTTGCCGAAGATGATCCGCGAGCGTTCGCGTGCGCCGGTCATCGCCATGAACGAGGCGCCGTCGCTTGAGCAAACGCTCAGTCTTTTCGCGGCTGGCGTCGATGATGTCGTGCGCAAGCCGATTCATGTTCGCGAGATCTTGGCCCGCGTCGGCGCGATCCGGCGGCGGCTCGAAATCGAGCAAGACCATGCGATCGTCGGTGAAATGCGTGTCTTCTTCGATGGCCGCGACCCCGAGATCAAGGGCAATGTCCTGCCTTTGCCGCGGCGTGAGCGGCGCATCCTGGAATATCTCGTTGCCAATCGCGGCCGACGCGTCAGCAAGGCGCAAATCTTCAATTCGATCTACGGCATCTTCGACGACAATGTCGAGGAGAACGTGGTCGAGAGCCACATCAGCAAATTGCGCAAGAAGCTGCGTCGCCATCTCGGCTATGATCCGATCAATTCGGTGCGCTATCTTGGTTATCGTCTCGCCGACGTCCAATAATTGCGCCATGCCGCACTCCGGTATCGTCATCTGAGGTGTTTTTTCGTTAACGCGAAGTGCGCGCCGGGCGTTTGACCGCTCCCGGCGCGTCTCTTTTTTGCGTCATGTTTTTCACAAGCCGTAGAACTACGCTGCTGTGCCTCTAGCGCAAGCTCCACACAAGTTGCTCGCCGTTTAATCCGCTCAGCGGAGCAGGAGAATCGGCGGATGAGCCTTTTTAGTTCATTGATGGCGAGCGTGTCGGGGATGAATGCGCAAGCGAATTCGCTGTCGACGATCTCCGATAATATCGCGAACGCGAATACGGTCGGCTACAAGCAAGCCGGAACGCAATTCGAAGACATGCTCAACGAATTCAGCCCGAGCGAATATAACGCCGGTGGCGTCGCGACCGTCGTCAATTACAATATCTCCCAGCAGGGCGATCCGACCTCGACAACGAACTCGACGAATATGGCGATCGAAGGCAATGGTTTCTTCGTCGTCCAGAACGCGAGCGGGCAGACGTTCCTGACGCGCGCCGGATCGTTCGCGCCGAACGCGCAGGGCGATCTCGTCAACGCGTCCGGTTTTACGCTGATGGGGTATCCGATCAATTCGGGTTCATCGCAGCCGCCGAGCTATTCGCTCAATCAATTGGTGCCGGTTCAGATTTCGACGTCTGCCCTCTCCCCTCCGGTGGCGTCGACGACGGCGACCTTAAAGGGAAATCTCGATTCGTCGGCTTCCGTCGATACGGGCACGCTCCCGGCGGCAAACAGCGCGAGCTCGACATACACCAGCATGACGCCGGTGACCGCCTACGACAGTCTCGGTAATCCGGTCACGCTCAACGTCTACGCGACGAAGACGGGTGCCAATACGTGGGAAATGGACGTCTACAACGCGGCCGATGCGGCTTCGGGAGGGGGGTTCCCTTATAGTGCGGGTCCGCTGTCCACGACGACGCTCAACTTCAACGCGACGACCGGCGCTTTGACGACGCCTGCAAGCGGCTCCGTATCCGTTGCGGTGAGCGGGACGCAAACTGTAAACTTTAGCCTCTCCGGTCTCACCCAGGTTTCTTCCGCGACGTCGGTGCAGGGCACCGCCAACGGCAATGCGCCCGGGACTTACGAAAGCGTGTCCGTCTCCCAGAGCGGTGTTCTGTCCGAGACCTTCTCCAACGGGGTGACGACGCCGATCTATCAAATTCCGCTGGGTACCGTGCCGAGCGTGAATAGCATGACGTCGATGGCCGGCGATGTCTTTTCGCCCAATTCCGCTTCCGGCAATATCCAGCTCGGTGCGGCCAATTCGCAAGGCTTCGGGACGATCAATGGATCGCAGCTGGAATCCTCGACTGTCGATCTGGCGACCCAGCTCACCAATATGGTCGTCACGCAGAATAGCTACCAGGCCAATTCAAAGGCCTTCCAGGTCGGCTCCGACATGCTGAGTCAATTGGTCAATCTGCTGAAGTAAAGCCGTCTCCCTCATTGCTTTTGAGTTCGTGCCATGAATCTGACGTCAGCCACGAATATCGCCCAGTCTGCTCTGTCGACGGTATCGGCGGAGTCGGCTGTCGTCTCGCGCAACATCAGCGGCGTGAACAGTCCTTCGTTTTCGCAAAAAGTCGCCAATGTCATAACGACGTTCGACGGCGGCTCCGAAGTCGTTTCGGTGACCAACGCGCAAAACCAGGCGCTCTTTGGCAATGTATTGGGTGCTACGTCGGCCTCTGCGACCCAGGCGGCGATTTCGAACGGTTTGATCTCGCTCTTAAATATCGTCGGTCAGCCGGGCTCCGATACCTCGCCGGCCGAGAAGCTGAGCGATCTTACAAACGCGATCCAGCAATATCAGGCATCGCCCTCGAGCAGCTCGCTGGCCGAGGCGGCGGTCACTGCCGCGCAAAATTTGGCGAGCACGCTCAATAACGCGACGAACACCGTGCAGCAGGTTCGCGAGCAGGCGGACTCGCAGATGGCTTCGTCGGTTGCGTCAATCAATTCCCTGCTGACGCAATTTCAGAGCGTCAATCAGCAGATCGTCACCGGGACGGCTATGGGTTCCGATGTCACCAATCTGCAGGATACACGCAATTCCATTCTCACCCAGCTATCGCAGCAGGTCGGCATAACCACGACGACGAATTCAAGCGGCGACATGTCGTTCTACACCGACAGCGGCGTTGCGCTCTTTCAGGGCGGCACCGCGAGCAGTGTGACCTTCCAGCCGAC
>JAJXZN010000071.1 GCA_021780015.1 Pseudomonadota bacterium | reverse complement strand
GACTGCGCGGAGCTGCCGGCGCATCTCTGCTTGAGCTGCACCGGCCCCGCGTCGATGCGGGCCTTTTATCGGACAAAGGTGTACCTACATCTATGTCCAGCGCAAGGACTGCGATGTTCGACTCCCATCCCACATTTCTTTTGGACGATAGCCACGAGAGCCTCGCGCCGGCGGAAGCCGCCCCGGCGACAGCACCTGCACGCGACGACGGCGTGCTTCTCGACGCTTACTCGCGCACCGTCGCGGGTGTGGTCGAACGCGTCGGCCCCGCGGTCGTGCGCATCGACATTCGCCGCGGCGACGGCAAGCATGGCGGCTCGGGCTCCGGAGTCATCGTCTCGCCCGACGGGCTGATCCTGACGAACAGCCATGTCGTCCAAGGCGGCAAGCGGGCCGAGATCACGACGCTCGACGGCCGCAACCTGTCGGCGCGCGTATTGGGCGATGATCCGGACACCGATCTTGCGCTCGTGCGCGTCGAGGCCGACACCACCCTGCCCTTCGCGGCCCTCGGCGATTCAAAGACGCTGAAGCGCGGCGAGATCGCCATCGCGATCGGCAATCCGCTCGGCTTCGACGCGACGGTGACGGCCGGCATCGTTTCGGCGCTCGGCCGTTCGCTGCGGGCGAAATCCGGCCGGCTGATCGATGACGTGATCCAGACCGACGCAGCGTTGAACCCCGGAAATTCCGGCGGCCCGCTGGTCTCGTCCAATGGCGAGGTCATCGGCATCAACACGGCGATGATCGTTGGTGCGCAGGGCATCTGTTTCGCCGTCGCGGCGAATACGGCGCGCTTCGTGCTGGGCGAAATCATCCGCCACGGCCGCGTGCGCCGTGCCGCGCTCGGCGTCGGCGGCGGCACGATCCCGCTGCCGCGGCGGATCGCGTTGCGCCTCGGCCTCGAACAGGCGACCGGCGCGGTGATCACCGCCGTCGAACAGGGCGGTCCCGCCGACGAGGCGGGCCTCCTCACCGGCGACATCATCCTCGCCGTGTCGGGTACGCCGGTGACGGGCGTCGACGACCTCGTGCGCCTCCTCGATGCCGACAAGATCGGCTCGACCGTGCCGCTCGACGTGCTGCGCCGCTCGGACAAACGTCGCTATTGGGTGGCGCTCAGGGAAAGATAATCAGGGGCGCTTCGGCGCCGCTTTTTCCAACCTGAATGCTCTTTCACCGTTGCCTGAGCAATTTGCTTGCGCTTGGAACAAAAACAGAACATAATCTCGGCATCGACGGGGTAAGCCGATGTCGCAGGCCGAAAAGCTCGTCGCCGATCTGATCGAAAATATAAGCGAAGTCGAACGCACGGAGCATGTCGGCCGCCACAATCGGCTATTCTCGGAACGCAGCAAAAGATTAGACGCGATTGACGCCGAGCCGGATGGGCCCGGCGCGCTTTACCAACTTCTATCGCATCGCGATGCGAAAGTCCGGGACACGGTCGCACATCTCTTTCTGTTCCGCGGTCAGCATAGGCAGGAGAGCCTGGCCGTCATGCAGGAACTCGCCGAACGTGACGACCCGTTGGGACAAGCTGCGCGCCGTTTTCTCGAAGACCGACTCTTCGACCGCAAACCGGAGCCATCGCCACCGCGCGAGCCGCCAAAGTTTCCGTTCGAGGCCATGCCTGCCGGCATCAGCAAGCAAATGGCGGAGGAACTTATAGCCGAGGCCGGTTTCGGCGAAGCGATTTGCGCCTTGCTGCGTCCAGCGATCAGATTATGGCCGGTGCCTCTATCCGCCGAACCGACAGCCTCGCGCCTCGGCGGCCTTCCCGTTGTGCCCGAGGATTTCGTATGGCCAGCATATAAGGAAGAGCCCTTCTGGTTTTTGGGCCAGATCAATTGTGCGGAACTGGGTGCGCGCGCCAAGGCATTCGGCTTGCCGCAGGTTGGGCTCTTATCTTTCTTTGGCGACGGCGACGACGTCAGCGGATGCTTTCCGGCGGCCGGGGGCAAAATCTATTATTTCGCCGACACGGGCGCACTTTCGCCGGCGCATTTGCCGCTCGAGGATTTCGAACCGCAGATTTCCTGCGGCTTGGCTTTCTTCGAGACATTCGAACTGCCACATTTTTACGAGCCGGCCATCGAGGCGCGCAATTTTTCCGAAATTCAGGAATCAGCTTATATCGATCTGCGGCTTAACATTGCGAGCCTGGGCAAACCCAATCATTGGGAAGGACGCACAGAAATCAGCAAGCTGATGAGCGGCTATGAAATCAGCAAGCTTTTTGGCTGGCCCGATCGAATACAAATTAATGAAGTGGAGATGCCGGGGCGCTGGGGCTCTAAACTTCTGCTTCAACTCGGCGAATATACAAACGGCGAGGAACTGCACGGCTGGGGCCCGGGCGGCCTCGTCTATTTCACGCTGGCACCGCACGATCTGAAAGCCCGGCGCTTCGAGCGCGCCGAGCTCTTGATGCAGGCGAGCTAAAGACTGTCCTCAAAATTCTCCACCGGCTCGCCGGCGCCTTCCCAGCCGAGCATGCCGCCGGGATAATGCGCGCGGATGTCGCTGCGCCCCGCCTGCTGCGCGAGCCCGAGCGCCGCAATCGAGCGGCGGCCGGAGCGGCAGGAGAAGACGATCCTTTTGCCCGGCGCGGCCGGCGGCAAGGCATCCGGATCGAAGCTTTGCAGCGGATTCAACGTCGAACCCGGAATGTGGCCGGCGGCATATTCGTGCGGCTCGCGCACGTCGACGAGAACGATCGAGCCATCGGCAAGCCCGGCTTTCAAATCCTTCAGGCTCACGTCTTCGACGATAATCTTTGCCGCTTCAGCCATCGTGATGATCCCGGCGCGTTTGCGCCCCACTGGCCCCAAGTCCACAAAACGAGAGGCGATGTTTACGATACGAAAACTATAGGCTCGGCATGTATGTCGAGCAAGCAAGCCGGCCCATCAATTTTGGCGCAACCGCGCAAAATTCAATGGCTTGACGCGAGGCAAAGCGTTTCGCAAAACGCCCGCTCCGAAGGAGCAGCATTTGCGCCGCCAATTTTATCTCCTCGACGTCTTCACCGACCGGCCGCTCGCCGGCAATCCGCTTGCTATCGTCATCGACAGCGACGGCCTCGACGCGGCGGCCATGCAAAAGATCGCTGCGGAATTCAACCTGTCCGAGACAGTCTTCGTCCTGCCGCCGCTCGACCCGGTCAATACGGCGCGGCTGCGCATTTTCACGCCCAAGGCCGAATTGCCCTTCGCCGGCCACCCAACGATCGGCGCCGCCGTTCTCATCGGTGAATTGCGCGCCGCGAGCTTGATGCGCGGACAGGACGTTCGCATCGTGCTTGAAGAACCTGTCGGCGCCGTGACCTGCCTCGCCCGCCACCGCCCCGGCAAGGCGCGGCAAGCCGAATTCGCGCTGCCGAAATTGCCGGCGCGCATTGGTGCAGCGCAGCCCAGCGAAAAAATCGCCGCGGCGCTCGGCCTCGCATCGGCCGATATCGGCTTCGGCCGGCATCAGCCGGCGATCTTTTCCGCCGGTACGCCCTTCACCTGCGTGCCGATCGCAAGTCTCGCGGCCCTCAACGCAGCGCGGCCGCAGCTCGATCGTTTCGCCGACGCCTTCGCCCCGCCGGAGGCGGCGCACGCTTATCTTTATGCGCGTGGTGCCAACGACGATTTCGAGGCGCGGATGTTCGCGCCGAGCCTCGGCGTCTTCGAAGACCCAGCGACCGGCTCGGCCGCCGCCGCCTTTGCCGGCGCACTGATGCAATTCGAGGCTGTTCCCGACGGCCATCATGCGCTGACGATCCTGCAAGGCGCGGCGCTCGGCCGGCCGAGCACGATCGTGCTTTCTCTCGATGTCGCAGAGGGCGCCCTGGCGACCGCGGCGATCGGCGGCGCCGCAGTCATCGTCGCCGATGGAAAGCTCGATCTGTGAGCCTCGCGCCGCGCATCGAAAAGGTGGCAGCGATCGACATTCGCCTGCGCCCAAACGCATGGGATTTCGCGGCCGGTCATGCAGCCGAGATCGACGCCAATTGGCAAAAGCGGGTTGAAGCCAACCCGCGGCTCTATAACGGCGAAGTGTTGCTGATGCGCGATATTGCGCGCGATGCGGCGCCGGGCGGCGCGCGGCTTCAAGGCACGTGCTTTGTTGCGGAATACAAGGCCTTTCAGGCATGGCACGACCTCGGCCGCCCGGGCGGTGTCAGCAATCTTTTCGCGCTGGCGGCGTTGCGCGCGGCAGACGGCGCTTATCTTCTCGGCGAAATGGCGGCATGGACGGCGAATGCGGGGCGCGTCTATTGTCCCGGCGGCACGCCGGATCTGAATGATCTTGACGGCGACGGGCTGGATCTTGAAGGCAGCGCGTTGCGCGAACTCGCGGAAGAAACCGGCCTTGCGGCACAGGATGTCGCGCCGTCGCCGGGGTGGAGCGTGGTCTTCGACGGCGCGCTGATCGCCTGCATGAAAGAGCTGCGTTCGCCTTTGCCCATCGCCGATCTCATCATGCGGGTCGCGGAGTTTCTGGCGCAGGAGAAAAATCCGGAATTCGCGCGGCTCGTGCCGGTCTTCGGCCCTGCCGACATCGACGCCTCTATGCCGGCCTTTATGCAGGCCTATCTGCGGCGCGCCTTCGGCACGGGCTGAAGCGTCGGACATTCAAATTGAATCGCTCGGCGCTTTTAGGTCTTATCCTCGCATCGGCTTCGCCCGAAAACCGCTTCGCACGTTTCGGTCCGATGCTCTAAGTGTGATAGCCGTGCCGCACTTCCGATTGGCGGATCAGGCTCAAGGCTTCGCCGTCGTGGCCCGCGGCACAAGCCGCCGCGGCGCGCGAGAGTTCGTGCTCGATCTCCACATAGACGGAGTCATTGACATTGCCGGTGCGGTGATCGGCGCCGACGACGGCCTGGTAACGGTCGAGCCGCTCGGTGCAGGGCGCGCCCGGCGGCAAAGAATCTTGCGCTTTGACGGCACCGACGACAGCCAACGTGATACCCAATGCCATTCGCCAAGCCCGCATGGCGCCCTCCGCGATTCTTCGCCCGGAAAGATAGCGCGATTTGGCCGCCGCCGGTCAAGCGCGACGCGGTTGACAAGAGCCGCGACACTTTTCATTTTGCGGGCTGGCGATGGGGTTCCGCCATGTAACCGCCCTCGGGGCTGATGACTCCTGCGAAAAAAAACGTCTTCGCGACGGCAGGAGATTTATGCGCAGCGCGGTTCCGAATTCTCTCTTTTCCGTCTCGCTGCGCGGTCTCCGGCCGCGCCCTTTCCTTCACAAAAAGGCAGGCCAAGCATGTGGGCTTATGTGACGATCGCGATCGGCGGCATTCTCGGCTGCTGGGCGCGTTATGCGATGACCAATTCGGTTCAGGCTTGGCTCGGGCGCGGATTTCCCTACGCGACTTTGTCGATCAATATCGCCGCCTGTTTGCTGATCGGTTTTCTGTTCACGATCACGGTCGAACGGATTGTCGTCGCGCCGACGATCCGACTCGGCCTATTGACCGGCTTCATCGGCGGCTTTTCGACATTCTCGACCTTCGCGATGGAAACATTCCTGCTCGCCGAACAAGGCGCCTGGGGCCGCAGCGCGCTCTATGTCTTTCTTTCGCTGCTGCTCGGGCTCGCGGCAACCGCCGCGGGCGTCTTCGCTGCGCGTGCAATCTGAAGGGACTGGTCATGACAAACGACGTCACCATCGTGCGCATCTATCTGCGCGAAGCCGACAGGGGCCGGCGCGAATCCCTGATGAAGGAAATTTTGAAAGTGCTGCACGATCAGCATCGCGTGAAGGGTGTCACGGTGTTTCGCGGCGTCGCCGGCTTCGGCGAGACGGACGAAGTCTATGGCGCCGATCTCTTGCATATTCTGACCAGCCTGCCGCTGGTCATCGAATTCTTCGATACTTCGCCACGCGTCGAAACCGCGATCGAGGCCTTGAACGGCTTGCTCCCCGCGGAGCATATTGTTTCATGGCCGGCCGTGCAGCGCTGAAGGCAACTTTCGGCGCCCTGGGGCGTTTACATTCCGGTGAAATTCACTTCGGGGGAGAGGAATTTGATCATTATCTCAACGTCACAATTGCGTGCAGCGCGCGGCCTGCTTGGCTGGTCCCAGGAAAAGCTCGCCGAAAAGGCCCATATCCCACTCGTGAGCCTGCTCGATTACGAGACGGGCGCGCGCAAAATGCCGGACACGACCGCGGCCAATTTGAAACATGCGCTGGAACGGTCTGGCGTCATCTTTGCCGATGATGAATCCGGCGTCAGCCTGTTGCCGCCGCCGAAGGTCGTGCCGCTCGAAAGCCTGAATTCCAGCAACGACGAATAGTCAGCCGGCCGCCTCAGCGGTGAATTTGGCGAGCATTTTCGCCAGCCCCTCGCGCGCGGGTTCGGTCAGCGCGTCCAGATCATATCGTAGAGCGAGCCAATCGACGGCGTTGTAGGCGAGATTGGTGTTGCCGGCTTCGTCCTCCCAAGCGAGGACGCGCAAAGGCAGATCGAGGCCGATCATCTGATTGGCCTGCATAAGCGGCGTGCCGCCCTTGGGATTGCCGAAGATCAAAAGCTCGGTTGGCCTGAGCGCCAGCCCGACGGCTGCGGCACCGCCGGCATGATCGATGCGGGCGAAAATCGTGACCCCGGCGGCCTTGAGCGCCGTCTCCAGTCGGTCGAGCGTTTGTTTGACCGAATAACTGCTTGGAATCGTGATCAACCCGTTCGACGCCATCGCTGACCTCATGGCTGCGCCCAGGGCATGCGGGTGAGCCGCTGGGCAAGAAAATCCATCAAGACCTCAACCCGCGCCGGGCGCATCGGGCTCGGCGGCGTGACGAGATGCAGCGCCGCCGGCGGTGCCGACCAGTCCTTTAGCACGACTTCGAGTCGGCCCTCATCGATGTCCCGCCAGACGAGAAATTCAGGTTGCAAGGCCAAACCGATCCCGGCGCAGAGCGCCGGTTGCAAGACATCCGCATTGTTGGCACGCAGGGGCCCGGATACGGCGACGCTATAGTTGCCCTGCTTCGGATGCGAAAAGTGCCAAACGTCGCGGCTGCGCTGATAGGTATAGAGCAGCGCGGTATGGGCCGCGAGATCCTGCGGATGCTGCGGGCGGCCGTACTTTTCGAAATAGCGCGGCGCGCCGACGAGCAGAATGCGCACCCGGCAGAGCCGCCGCGCGAGCAAGCTCGAATCCGGCAGATCCGAGATGCGCAAGGCGAGATCGAAACCATCGCTGACAATGTCGACGATCTGATCGCTGAGGCTTAATTCGATGGAGACCTGCGGATAGAGCCGGCAGAAATTGGGGAGCAGCGGCGCCAGATGGACGATGCCGAACGTCATCGGCGCGGCGACCCTTACGAGACCGCGCGGTTCGGCGGATTGCGCGGTCGCCTCGGCCTCGATCGCCTCGCCTTCCGCCAGGATCCGGCTCGCCCGCTCGAGCGTCGCCCGGCCCGCCTCGCTCAGCGACATGCGGCGCGAAGTGCGGTGGAAGAGCGCCGTGCCAAGCCGCGCCTCAAGCCGTCCGACCGCCTTCGAGACGGTCGCCTTCGACAGGCCGAGCTCGGCGGCCGCCCGGGCGAAGGAGCCCAACTCCGCCACTTTGGCAAACACCGCCCAGGCCTCGAAATCCGGAAGCTTCTGCATATCAAATCCGGAAACAGTTCGTTTCTATCATTTCTATTTCAGATTTAATCGCTCGGATCAATATTTCCTCCAACAGAGATCGGCGGCGGCCGATCCAGGGAGACTGGGACCATGATCGAACGCAGACCCTTTGAATCGCTCGGCGGCGCCAACCACGGCTGGCTCGACGCCAAGCATCATTTTTCCTTTGCCGACTATGCCGATGCCCAGCGCATGGGCTGGGGCGCGCTGCGCGTTTGGAATGACGATACGATCGCGCCGCACACCGGCTTTCCGCCGCATCCGCACCGCGACATGGAGATCATCACCTATGTCCGCGAGGGCGCCATCACGCATCAGGACAGTCTCGGCAACAAAGGCCGCACCGAAGCCGGCGACGTGCAGGTGATGAGCGCCGGCACCGGCATTCGCCACGCCGAATATAATCTCGAACCCGGCACGACGCGGATTTTCCAGATCTGGATCCTGCCGCGCGAACAGGGGCTCGGGCCGTCCTGGGGCGCAAAGCCATTTCCGAAGGACGATCGCGCCGGCCAGTTCGTGACATTGGCGAGCGGCTTTTCCGAGGACGCTGACGCTTTGCCGATCCGTGCCGACGCGCGCGTCGTCGGCGCCACGCTCAAGGCCGGCCAAACGGCGGACTATCCGCTCGGCGAAACCCGCCACGGCTATCTCGTTCCGGCCAAAGGTCAGGTCGAAGTCAACGCCGTGAAGCTCAACGCCCGCGACGGCGCTGCCGTCTTCGGCGAAAAGGTCCTGCGCATCAAAGCGCTTGAGGATGCCGAAGTCATTCTCGTCGACGCGGCCTAAGCAAACAAACGGCCGTCCCCAAAGGGCGGCCGCTTCTTTCAGTAAACCAAGTAGCGAGGTAAAAATGGCGAAGGTTCTGGTCCTCTATTATTCCGCTTATGGCCATATCGAAAAAATGGCCGAGGCTATCGCGGCGGGCGCACGCGAAGCCGGCGCGAAAGTCGATATCAAACGCGTGCCGGAGCTTGTCCCGCCCGAGGTTGCGGAGGCCTCGCATTTCAAGCTCGGTCAGCCCGCGCCTGTCGCGACCATTGCCGAACTTGCCGATTATGATGCGATCATCATCGGTACCGGCACGCGCTTCGGCCGCATCTCGTCGCAGATGGCGAGCTTTCTCGATCAGGCCGGCGGCCTCTGGGCGAGCGGCGCCCTGAACGGCAAAGTCGGCGCCGCCTTCAGCGCGACCGCGACCCAACATGGCGGCCAGGAGACGACGCTGTTCTCCATCATCACCAACCTTTTGCATTTCGGCCTTGTCGTCGTCGGCCTGCCTTACAGCTTTCAGGGTCAGATGCGGGTCGACGAAATAACCGGCGGTTCGCCCTACGGCGCAACGACGATCGCCGCCGGCGACGGCTCGCGCCAACCGAGCGAAACAGAATTGGCCGGCGCCCGTTTCCAAGGCCGGCATGTGGCGGAAATCGCGACGAAATTATTCGGCTGAACAATTTCGCGCCTGAGTCGCCGGCTGGCTTCGTACAGACGACAAAAATTCGGCTATACTCCGGAGCCGGAAAACCCGGCCCCGGAGATCTGCATGAAAATGCCGCTCCTAGCGACCCTGTTCGTCAACGCCGACTCATCCGCCGCCGGCGATGCTCCGCGATTGCGCGACCTGATCCTCGGTCTGCACGCGGGCACGGTCTCCGCGACCTCGGTTCTCGACCGGCTCGACCCCGCCTTTGCGGATGAGATC
>JAJXZN010000099.1 GCA_021780015.1 Pseudomonadota bacterium | reverse complement strand
TTTGCCCGCCGCGACGATGCCGAGCTTGGCGTTCGGCCCGCCGGAGGTGACGATCTGGTTCAACCTGTTGGCGCGCAGCCAGGCGAGCACCGCCGGGAACTTCTCGTTCTGCAGGCGCCTTTCCTGTTCGAGCACGGAATCATGCGGGCGGATGTTGAGGCCCGTCGCCGGCAAGATGAAATCGGCGGGGATGACCGGCCGCACGCGATCAAGCGAAGCCTCGACCGAGGCGGTCGATTCGACCGTGTCCTTCAAACATTTGAGACCGACCCAGCAGCCGGAATAGCGGCTCAGCGCATAGCCGTAGAGACCGTAGTCGATCAGCTCCTGCACGCCGGCCGGCGCCAGGATCGGCATCATCATCGCGACAAAGGTGAATTCGGACTGATGCGCGGTGCTCGAGGACTCGGCGGTATGGTCGTCGCCCATCAGGGCCAGCACGCCGCCGAAGCGCGACGTGCCGGCGAGATTGACATGGCGGAAGACATCGCCCGACCGATCGACGCCCGGCCCTTTGCCGTACCAAAGACCGAAGACGCCGTCGAACCGGCCCTCGCCGCGCATCTCCGCCTGCTGCGCCCCCCAGAGCGCGGTGGCGGCAAGGTCTTCGTTAAGACCCGGCTCGAAGAGGATGTCGCGCCCGGTCAGCACCTTCTCGGCACGCAGAAAATTGAGATCGAGGCCGCCGAGCGGCGAACCGCGGTAGCCAGAAATGAAGCCCGCCGTCTTCAGCCCGGCGCGCCGGTCAAGCTCCGATTGCATCACCAGCAGGCGGACGATCGCCTGCGGTCCGGAAACGAAAATGCGGCTTTGGCCGAGATCGTACTTGTCCGCAAGCAAGAGCGGCGGGGTCGTGCGCTGTGTTTTGTCGGCGTCCGCCATAGATACCCTGCCCAAGGCCGAGTAGCCCGGCCGCCCCCAACGGGAATAATGGGTATAAAGCAGGCGTGCGGATCGTCCAACCCTCGCAACCGCCGCCGCGGCTCCCCGTCCACTTTATCTAAGTAAATGATTGTAACCGCGTTTTGCGAAGCCGGCGCGATCGGCTCCGGCGCCGAATTGACAGATTTCGCCTCGCTTTGGCCAGAGTTTGCCTGGCTAGTGGCCGAAACGATTCTGCCTAAGCCCCTGATCGAGAACGATGCGCACCCCCCAAAGGCTGACATTGAGCCTTCTGGCCCTTCTCCTGGGTGCGGGCCCTGCCGCCGCCCATCCACACGTTTGGGTGACGGCCCACGAAGACGTGATCTTCCAGCCGGACGGTAAAATCGCCGCGATCCGCAATTCCTGGATCTTCGACGATATGTATTCGGCCTTTGCGGTACAGGGCCTCGCTAAGGATGGCCAGCTCGCCACCAAGGAACAGCTGGCGCCGCTTGCCAAGACCAATGTCGATTCGCTGGCGGAGTTCGGCTATTTCACCTTCGCCAAAAACGACGGCGCCAAAGTCGATTTCGGGCCGCCGAAGGATTATTCGCTCGAAGAGCGGCCGGACAAGCTCGTGGTGCTGACCTTCACCGTGCCGCTGAAAGACCCGCTCGTTCCGGGCAAGGCCTTCACCTTTTCGGTCTACGATCCAACGTTCTTCGTCGATTTCAGCCTGGCCAAGACCGCTCCAGTCAGCCTTGCCGGCGCGCCGAAAGGCTGTTCGATCAGCGTCCTCGGCGCCAATCCGCTCGACGTGCAAGACGCCAAACAATTGTCCGAAGCTTTCTATCAAAATCTGTCTCCCGGCGCGAACTTCGGCATGAAGCTCGCCGACCGGGTGATCGTTGCTTGCCCCTAAACAGGATGCTCGAGGAAGGCGGATGGTTCGACCTGTGAAGCTTGGAGCTGCCGCGCTCGCGTCGCTGATTTTGTTCGCCACGGCGGGGGCTGCGCTCGCGCAAGGATTCCACCATCCGTTTGCGGTCGGTGCCGATGAAGGCGCGGTTGGCAATGCCTCGGGCCTCACCGCCTGGATCATTGCTCAGGAAAGCCACTTCTCGCTGGCGCTCGTTGGCGCCATGCGCGCCGTTCGCGACAGCCGTTATGCTTTTCTCGGCCTCGCCACGCTGAGCTTTTTTTATGGCGTGTTTCATGCCGCCGGGCCCGGCCACGGCAAGGCGGTGATCACCTCCTATATGATCTCCAACGAACGCGCGCTGAAGCGCGGCATCGTGATCGCGTTCCTGGCCGCCTTTCTACAAGGCGTGGTGGCCGTGGCTTTGGTCGGCTGTGCGGCGCTTGTCTTCAACGCCACCGCAGCGCGGATGAATGCCGCGGCGCGCTATCTCGAATACGCGGCCTATGCCGGCATCATCGTCCTCGGCGTGACGTTGCTGATCACGAAGACGGCGGCGCTCGTGCAAAGCATCCGGCATGCCTGGGCCGCGCGGGCGCTGCCGGCCTTTACGGCCGCGCCCACGCTCGCCTTCGCGTCAGGCGGCAACGCCACTTTCCTCGCCGACGACGGGACGGATCATATCCACGGCCCGGATTGCGGCCATTTCCACGCCCCCGACCCGCGCCAGCTTGGCGCCGGCTTTTCTTGGAAATCCGCGGCCGTCACGATCGCCACCGCCGGCGCCCGGCCCTGCTCCGGCGCTATCTTGATCCTTGTTTTTTCGATTGCGCAGGGCCTGTTCATGGCCGGGGTCTTCTCGGTCTTCGCGATGGCGCTCGGCACCGCCATCACCACCGCCGCGCTCGCCAGTTTCGCGGTCTTCGCCAAGAAAATCGCCGTGCGCTTTTCCGGCCGCGGCTCCCCCCGCGCCGAGATCATCGGCCGGCTGATCGAGGTCGGCGCGGCGCTCTGTGTACTCGTCTTCGGCACTTTGCTCCTGGTCGCCAGCTTTTCCGGCCTGACGGTTGCTTGAGACGGTGAAAGTCCTCCTTTTTCCTTAACTTCGCCGTCAAATGGCGTAGATAGGAACGAGAGGCAGACGATGGCTCTTTGGCGGACGCGCCCGCAGCGCGACCATAAGCTTCGGGAGAGAATAGAAGCGCCGGCACGCGTGCTGGGCGCGCTGTTGTTTTGGTTGGGCGCCCTTATGCCTGCGGCGCAGGCCCAGGGCTTTAACCCTTTCAACTGGTTCCAAGAGCAATTCCATCCGCAGCATAACTACGAAGAATACGCGCCGCCGCGGCCGCATCGCCATTACGTTTACCATCCGCATGTATCGGCCGCGAATAAGCCGGCGAAGGCGCCGGCCGTACCGCCGACCTTCTTCGTCGCCGTCCTTGGCGACTCGCTCGGCCAATTACTCGGCCAAGGCCTGACCACCGCCTTGAGCGACAGGCCGGAGGTCGAGGTTCTGCGCGACGCAAAAGAAGATTCCGGCCTTGTGCGCGATGATTATTACGATTGGCCGAAAGCCGCGCACGACCTCGTCGCCAGCGGGCAAAAGATCAATGTCGCCGTCATGATGATCGGCAGCAACGACCACCAGACGCTGCACGATGCCAATGGCAGCTACGATCCCGGCACCCCGCAATATGAGCAAATCTATTCGGCGCGGATCGAAGCGGTGGCGAAGATTTTTCACGACGCCAAGATCCCGCTGCTGTGGGTCGGCCTGCCGATCATGAAGAGCGACCGTTTCTCGGCCGAAATGGCGGCGCTGAACGACATGTATCGTCAATACGCGAGCCGGAACGGCGCGACCTACGTCGATATCTGGGAAGATTTCGTCGACGACAGCGGCCAGTTCAGCTCCTATGGCCCGGATGTCGACGGCCAGGTCGTGCGGCTGCGCGCGATGGACGGCATTCATTTCACCAAGGCGGGCGGGCTGAAACTCGCGAGCTTCGTCCAGCCGCAGATTCGCGACATTCTCAATGGCGCAGTGCCGCAAGACGATGCTGCGTTGGCGAAAATCGAGACGACCGCGCCGGCCGGAACCAATTCGCCCGCGGCAAATGCCGCGGTTGCGCCGGTCAAACCGCCGGTCGGCCCTGTACTGCCTTTGACCGGACCGGTCCTCGCCCCTGGCGGTGAGCTTGCGACGCTGGCCTCGGCCCCGACCAAGGCCGATGCTACCAGCCTCGTCGAGCAAGCTTTCGTCAACGGCAAGACGCCGGATGCAAAGCCCGGCAGGGCCGACGACTTCGCCTGGCCACGAACGGAGCTTGTCCGCCCGCCGCCCGCGCCGCCAAAGCCGGCCTCGGCGCTCGCCGCGACCATGCCGGCAAAAACCTCGGCCCCGCCTGCCGCGCCGGCGAAGAGCCCGG
This sequence comes from Pseudomonadota bacterium, assembly GCA_021780015.1. Classification (GTDB taxonomy): domain Bacteria; phylum Pseudomonadota; class Alphaproteobacteria; order Rhizobiales; family Beijerinckiaceae; genus Methylovirgula. Next base: position 5,202 of record JAJXZN010000099.1, on the reverse strand, counting down.
CCTCGGCACCCGGCGGCGTAAGCACCCATTGAGCGCTCCATCGCGACGGAACAAAACGCACATCCGTCCGAACCGCCCCGTGGCTTTATCGGCGCGCGGCATTTTTTGTCGGGGGTGCGTTATGTTGAAACTCCACGCGATTGCACTTTCTGCTTTGCTTGTTTCGGGCGGCGCCGGCGGCGCAATGGCCCAGGACCTTCCTTTCCCGTTCAATCTTTTCTCCGGGCAGCCGTCGTCGCAACCGGCGCAGGCACAACCGGCGAGCCTATCGCCGAACGTTATGGGCGACGCCAGGCCGACGAAGACTTTGGTCGATGATCCAACCGGCGCGCCGAAGGGCGCGATCACGGTCGATACCCAATCCAAATATCTTTACCTGTCCCTCGGCGACGGCAAGGCGTTGCGCTACGGGGTGGGCGTCGGCCGCGAAGGCTTCGGCTGGACCGGCCATGTTCATGTCGCCCGCCGCGCCGAATGGCCGGACTGGACGCCGCCCGACGTGATGCTGAAACGCCGGCCCGACCTGCCGCATTACATGGCCGGGGGAATTGGCAATCCGCTCGGCGCCCGCGCGCTCTATCTCTTCAATGCGCAGGGCGACACGGGTTTCCGCATCCATGGAACCAATGAGCCTGATACGATCGGCCAGGCGGTTTCCTCCGGCTGCATCCGCATGCTGAACGTGGACGTCGAAGACCTTTACGACCGCGTCAAGGTAGGCACGCAAGTTAACGTGATCTGAACCGCCGCGGGCTTTCGGACGATTTGCAGGCGGACGGCAAAATGCTTTATCCCGATAGCGATCGGCATCGGCCGGCATACATGTGCCGGCCGTAGCGTTTCGGGACGGCGGCGATGGCTGACAAGTTGAGCGATGAGGAGCGCGCGGCCTTGCGCGCGGAGCTCGAGCGGCTGCGTCAGGAACATCGCGACCTCGATTCGGCCATCGAGGCGCTCGCCGACATCGCCGCTTCCGATCAATTGCAAATCCAGCGGCTCAAAAAGCGCAAACTCGTCCTGCGCGATAGGATCGACCGAATCGAGGATGCGCTGACCCCCGACATCATCGCGTAATTTTCCCGCTGATTGCGGCAGCTTCGCGCAAGCGAGGGCCGATAAAGGGCGAAGGCCACGCTCTGGAATTGCGCCCGGCGCCGGCCGGACGCTTCGAGGCCCGCCATGACCCGCACCGAAGCCGCGCTACCGTCTGAACTCGCCGAAGCCCAGTTGCTCGAAAGCGCGATCGAATTTCATAACAGCCGGCAATACGGCATCGCCCGCCAGCTTTATGCGCAAGTCCTGGAACAGAATCCCAATCACGAAATCGCCTGGCACAATCTCGGCCTCGTCGAGCATGTGACCGGCCGGCATGCTCAGGCCGTGGAATATATCGGCAAAGCGATCGACCTGAAGCCCGATTACGCCCGCGCCTATGCCAATCTGACGGCGATCCTGCGCGAGGCGCGCCAGTTCGACGCGGCGCGCGAGACCGCCGAACGCGCCGTACGCCTCGATCCCGGCTTTGCCCCATCGCATAACAATCTCGGCAATGTGCTCGAAGACATCGGCGCGCTGGAAGCGGCGCTCGCGGCCTATTTGGCGGCCTGCCGGCTGGATCCGTTCTTCGTCGAAGCCCACGTGAACGGCGCCGAAATCCTGCGCCGGCTCGACCGTCACGACGAAGCGCTGGCGCTTTGTGCCACCGCGGCGGCGAAGCGGCCGGACGCGGCAGCCCCGCATTTTGCCGCCGGCAATATCTTGCGCGATCTGCTGCGCATCGACGAAGCCTGTGCGGCCTTCGAGCAGGCCGTTGCGTTGCGTCCCGATTTCGCCGAAGCCTACAGCAATCTCGGCAATATGCTGCAGCATCATAATGATTTCGCGGGCGCCCTCGCCGCCTACGAAAAGGCGCTGGCGATCAATCCCGATATGGCGGAAGTCCATTGCAATATCGGCACGGCTTATGAATCCCTATTCCGCGCCGACGAGGCGCTGAGCGCCTACGCACGCGCGGTCGCGCTCAACCCAGCCCTTGTCGGCATAAGATTGCAGATGCTCTACATTCGCCGCGCCTTCTGCGATTGGGCCGGCCACGACGCCGAAGAAAGCGCGGTTCTTGCCGCGGCTGCCGCGTATGGCGGCACCGTCCCGCCCTTCAGCACCCTCAGCATGAACTCCGGTCATGCGCTGCAACTGCATGTGGCGCGGAACTGGACCAAGGCGCTCCGCGCCGCGCCCAGTTTCGATCATCGCCGCCCGGCAGCGAACGAGCGCGGGCGAAAACTGCGCATCGGCTACCTCTCGTCGGATTTCTTCCGCCACGCGACCGCCATGCTCATGGTCGGGGTCTTCGAGCAGCACGACAGGTCCCGCTTCGAGATCATCGCCTATTCGCACGGCGCCAGCGACGGCAGCGAATTGCGCCATCGGCTCGACCGGGCCTTCGACCGTTTCGTCGATCTCACCGGCGTCGACGATCGGATCGCAGCCCAGCGCATCTATGACGACAAGGTCGATATTCTGGTCGAACTCAAAGGCTATACGCAGTTCTCGCGCAGCGAGATCGCCGCGCATCGCCCGGCACCGATCCAGGTGAACTTCCTCGGCTATCCCGGCACGATGGGCGCGGCTTTCATCGATTACGTGATCGCCGATCCGATCACTTTGCCGATGGATCAGCAGCCATTCTACGACGAGAAGATCATCCATCTGCCCGACAGCTATCAGCCCAACGACCGGTCGCGCCCAATCGACGACCGCACGCCGACACGTGCCGAATGCGGCCTCCCGGCGGAAGGTTTCGTCTTCTGCTGCTTCAACAACAGCTACAAGATCACACCGCAGTTCTTCGCCATTTGGATGCGCCTGCTGGCCGCCGTCCCCGGCAGCGTGCTTTGGCTGCTCGACGGCAATGAGCGCGTGAAAGCCAATCTCCGCCGGGAGGCGGCGGCGCAAGGCGTCGATCCGGAGCGGCTCGTCTTCGCAGCGCGGCGCGGCCTCGGCGCCCATCTCGCCCGGCATCGCCTGGCCGATCTCTTCCTCGATACCCTGCCTTACAATGCCCATACGACGACGAGCGATGCGCTCTGGGCCGGCCTGCCGGTGATCACGATGCTCGGCGACACCTTCGCCGGCCGCGTCGCCGCGAGCCTGCTCCATGCCGTCGGCCTGCCGGAACTCGTGACGCGATCCCTGCAAGACTATGAGGCGCTGGCGCTGAAGCTCGCGCAAGCGCCCGAGGCGCTTGCCGCCGTCCGCCGCAAGCTTTTCGCCAATCGGCCGAGCGCGCCTTTGTTCGATGTGGCCCGCTATACGCGCCATCTCGAGGGCGCCTATACCCGCATGTGGGACGTTTGGGCGGGCGGCGAGGCGCCGCGGGCTTTCGCCGTGGCGCCGATCACGCCGCACGCCGCCGCTGCGCTCGCCCCGGTGCAGGCGATCACCCGCCACGCCTATGAGGCCTGCCCGCTCTGCGGCAGCCGCGCGCACAAGGCTTTCTTCGGCGCCGATTGCAGCCGGGATTCCGGCTACCGGGCGGGCATGCCATCGCAAGTGCAATGGCACCTCTGCGACGATTGCGACCACGTCTTCGCCGAAGGCTATTTCGATCCGGCGCTCGCGCCTGGCGGCGCATCCTTCGGCCATAAGATGGAAGCCGGCCGCCGCGCCATAGCCCCGCTCGTCGCCGCTGCGGCACGCCACATCGGCCTGCGCAATTGCGATACGGCCTGGCTCGATGCCGGTTTCGGCGCCGGATCGCTGCTGCTCACCGCAGCCGAATTCGGCTTCGAGGCCGTCGGCCTCGAAAGCCGGGCTGCGCCTGTCGCGGCGCTGCGCCAGCTCGGCTTGGAAGCGCACCATGTCTCGATCGAAAATTTCGCCGCGCCGGGGCGTTTCGGTGTCGTCAGCCTCGACGATCAATTGCCGCGTTGCGCCGATCCCGCGGACAGGCTTGCCGCCGCGCACCGGCTGCTGCAACGCGACGGCCTGCTCGTGCTGAGCCTGCCCAATATGGATGCGATGCCGTTCAATCTGCTCCACGCGCAAGCGGCCAATCCGTATTGGAGCGAGATCGGCCGCTATCATATGTTCGGCCGCGCGCGGCTTTATGCGCTGCTGCGCGAACGGGGCTTCGAACCGCTTGAATTTCAGGTGAGCGCGCAGCTTCGCATCGGCATGGACATCATCGCGCGCCGCATCGGCTGATTGCGATCAGCGGCTCACACCGCGACATCGGCCTTGATGGCGGCGTGCGGATGATAGCCCGCGACCTCGAAATCCTCGATGCGGTAATCATCGATGCTCGCCGGCTTGCGCAAAAGCCGCAGGGTCGGCCATGGCCGCGGTTCGCGCGCCAGCTGGATTCGCGCCTGCTCGATATGATTGAGATAGAGGTGCACATCGCCGCCGACCCAGACGAATTCGCCCGGCACGAGACCGGCCTGCTGCGCAATCATCGCAAGCAGCGCCGTGCCGCCGACCCAATTGAACGGGCACCCGAGCAACAGGTCACCCGAACGCTGGAAGAGCAGGCAGCTCAGCCTGCCATCATGCGTGCAATGGAACTGATAGACCATGTGGCACGGCGGCAGCGACATTTCAGCGAGTTCACCGACATTCCAGGCGTGGAACAGCATGCGCCGGCTGGCCGGATTGGTCTTCAGCGTCTCGATCAAAGTCGCGATCTGATCATGCTCTTTGCCGTCGGGGCCGAGCCAGCGGCGCCATTGCTTGCCATAGACCGGCCCGAGATCGCCCCAGCGCGACGCGAACGCATCATCGGCGATGATCCTTTGCTCGAAATCGCTTTGCGCGATCGCCTCGCCCGTCGCTCGGCGATAGCGCTCGAGCGGCCAGTCGGTCCAGATGTGGACGTTATTTTCGAGCAGCGGCCGGATATTGGTTTTTCCGGTCAAGAACCAGAGCATTTCGCGGATCGCCGTTTTCCAATAGACGCGCTTGGTGGTGAGGATCGGCACCGTGCCGGCGGCGAGATTGAACCGCGTCAGCGCGCCGAAAAGCGAGAGCGTCCCAACGCCGGTCCGATCGACGCGCCTGTCGCCATGCGCCAACACGTCGGCGAGAAGATCGAGATATTGATATTCAGGGTGCCGCATCCTTCAGCTCCCGGCCATTCCGGCGGACAGGAAGGCGATCAGATTGTTCGCCGCGTGAAATAGCATCGAAGTCCCGGCGCTGCCG
>JAJXZN010000260.1 GCA_021780015.1 Pseudomonadota bacterium | reverse complement strand
ATTACCGAACCCGAGGCTTGGCGGCGGGCGGAGCGCGTCGCCGCGGCGGTGACGAGCGGGCAAACCTATGTCGCCGATGTCGGCAGCGCGACTCATTATCATGCGCTCTATGTGCATCCCTATTGGGCGCGGCGGCTGCAGCGGACCGATCGGATCGGCCATCACGTCTTCTACAAGATGCGCGCCGGGCAGACGTAAAACGGCCATGTTCAGCGCCATGATTGGCGGCTCGGATCGGGGGCGTGCTCTTCGGTCGACGGTTCGGTCTTTGCATTTCCGGGCTTGCTGTTTCGGCCCATAGCTGGCACCGTGGCAGGCTCCGGCGTCCGGTCTTAGCGGGCCTGCAAAACTTGCTCTCGAAACGCTGACCTCCGCGCCCAAAATGAGAGTTTTCCGGAGGGTTTAGCTTGCCTTTGCACCGTTTCGCTTCGCGTGCGATCTTCTATTTTGCGTCGGCCGCTTGGGTCGCATCGGCGGGTTTTGCGCCGGCGGCGGCCAAGGTCAGCGAGAACCTCTCCGTTGCGACGCCCTTTGAAGTCGGCGACAGTCCCGCGGGCAATTATCTCGCCGCGGTCGTCGCCGGGGCCGACCGCGACACGGTTGCCGCCGCGACCTTTTTCCGCGAGGCCCTGCGCTTTGATCCGCGCAACAAGGATCTGGTCGAACGCGCCTTCGTCGCGGCCCTCACCAACGGCGCCATGCCGGAAGCGTTCACGCTCGCGGACCGTCTGCTGCTGCTTGAGCCGGACAATGGCTTGGCGCATCTCGCGCTCGGTGTCCGGGCGCTGAAGGCGCATCAATATTCGACCGCGCGCTGGCAGTTCGGCCGCGGCGGCGGCAGTGAAGGCGGCGACTTGACGGCCACGTTGCTGACGGCCTGGGCCTATCAGGGCAGCGGGCAGACGCGCCGGGCGCTCGATCTCGTCGGTCACCTCGATGACGAAAATTTCGCGATCTTCCGCGCCTATCATCAGGCTCTGATCGCCGATGTGGCAGGCCGCAAGGATCAGGCGGCGCAATCCTTCCAAGCCGCCTATAATGCCGATAAATCGACCTTGCGGCTGGTCGATGCCTATGCCCGGTTCCTCAGCGAGACCGGCAAGAACGATCAGGCGACCGAGGTCTATACGGCCTTTTCGCAAATCGTGCCGGATCATCCCGAAGTTCGCGCGGCGCTGGCGGCTCTCAAGGCTGGCAAGACCTTGGCGCCGCTGGTTAAGGACGTCGATCAGGGCAGTGCGGAGGTGCTTTACGGCCTCGGCGCGGCGGGTGGCCGTCAGGGCGACGATCTCGCCGGGCTGATCTATCTGCGGCTGTCGCTTTACCTCGACCCGGACAATGCTTTGGCGCTGCTGACGCTCGGCGATCTCTACGAGCGCATCAACCAGAACGAGCAGGCCCTCGACATCTATCAGGATGTGCCCGAAGCCGATCCGCTGCGCGAGACGGCCGATATCGAGATCAGCCAGGTTCTCGAAAATCTCGGCCGCAGCGATCAGGCGCTCAGCCATTTGCGCGATGTCGTCGACGATCATCCCTATGACGAGCAGGCTCTGTCGGCGCTCGGCAATTTGCAGCGCGCGCACGATCATTACGACGATGCCGTCGTCAGCTATACGCGGGCGCTTGCGGCATCCAAAAAACCCGAATCCGACAATTGGCCGCTCTATTATTTCCGCGGCATCGCCTACGAGCGCAGCAAGCAATGGCCGAAGGCGGAAGCCGATTTCAAGCATGCGCTGCAGCTCTTCCCCGACCAGCCGCTGGTGCTGAATTATCTCGGCTATAGCTGGGTCGATAAGGGCGTCAATCTCGGCGAGGCGTTTCCGATGCTGCGCCGCGCGGTCGAACTGCGGCCGACGGACGGCTATATCGTCGACAGCCTCGGCTGGGCCGAATATAAGCTCGGCCATTATCAAGAAGCCGTGACGGATCTCGAAAAGGCGATCGATCTGAAACCGGCTGATCCGGTCATCAACGATCATCTCGGCGATGCCTATTGGCACGTCGGCCGCAAGCTCGAAGCGCATTTCCAATGGAACCATGCGCGCGACATGGGTGCCGACCCGGCCGATCTGCCGCGCATCCTGCAGAAGATCAAATACGGCCTCGATGCGGTTCCGACCAAAGCCGGCGAAGCCAAGCCGATGATCGGCGAAAAGCCCACGGCCGCCGACGCCGGGCACAAGCAGAACGGCGGCTAGGCCGCCGGAAACTGTCCTTGCGAGCCGTTTGCGCGAGGCAATCCTTAGCGGGTTGCCTCGCTTCGTTTGCAGTGGCAATTGTGCCCGCTCCGATCAATTCTTGACCCGATCCGCCCTTGTCCCAGCTTACCGACCGCGCGCCGGCAAAAATCAATCTGACGCTGCATGTGGTCGGCCGTCGTGCCGACGGCTATCACGAGCTCGAAAGCCTCGTCGCCTTCTCGCGCACGGGCGACCAGCTCGCTTTGGCGCCGGGCGCCTTGCAACTTCGCGTCACGGGGCCGACGGCGCAGGCTGCCGGCGATCCGGAAAAAAACCTCGTCATCAAAGCCGCGCGCCAATTGGCCGAACGGATTGCCGGTCTGCGCCTCGGTACGTTCACGCTGGTGAAGACTTTGCCGGTTGCGGCGGGGATCGGCGGCGGCTCGTCGGATGCGGCGGCGGCGCTGCGGCTTCTGGCGCGCCTCAACGACCTCGCGCTCGACGATCCGCGCCTTTTCGAGGCGGCGCGCGCCACCGGTGCCGACGTCCCCGTCTGCCTTGCGGCGAAAGCCCGGATGATGAGTGGCATCGGCGAAAAGCTTGGGCCCTTGCTCGATCTGCCGCCGCTGCCGGCGCTGATCGTCAATCCGCGCCGGCCGCTGGAAACCAAGCCGGTTTTCGAATTCATGCGGATCGCACCCGGCAGCGAGACGCATTTCGGTCGGCATCCCGAGATCGCGTCCGGGATGCCTTACGACGCGCTGATCGCGGCGCTGCGCAAAGGCCGCAACGATATGGAAGATGCCGCCTCGGTTCTGGCGCCGATCATCGCCAAGGTTCTGGCGATCCTCACCGCCGCTCCAGGGTGCCGCCTCGCGCGCATGTCGGGCTCCGGCGCGACCTGTTTCGCGCTGTTTGACAATTGCCGCGCGGTCGGCCGGGCGCGCAAGGCCATCGCCGAGGCGCATCCCGACTGGTGGGTGAAGGCGGCGCTCTTGAACTGACGCTTTATGTCTTTTTGATCGCATCGGATTTGTCCGAAAACCGCTGCGCACTTTTCGGTCCGATGCTCTAATAGAGCCAAGGCAGCAGCCGCCAGGTCCGCTGATAATAAGCCTCGTATTCCGCGCCGAAATGGCTGCGCAGCAAGGCTTCTTCCGAATCCATCCGTGCGATCAGCGGCACGAGATGGAGGAGGGCGAGGATCACGCCGACAAGCGAGCGGAAGGCAAGGGCCCAGCCGACAGCGCCGACGATGAGGCCGAGATAACTCGGGTTGCGGATCATGCTATAGGGGCCCGTCGTCACCAGACGATGGCCCGGCTGGATGGCGACCAGTCCGCTGAATCGATTGCCGAGCACGAAGACCGGCCAAATCCGCAGCGCCCCGCCCAAGATCACGAGGCCGACCCCGATCCAGCGCGTCGTCTCGCCGTCGATGGTCCAGAAGCCGATGCGGTCCGTATAGGCCGGCACGAAGGCGAGCAGAAGGCCGAGCACGGCAATGGCAATGAAGATCCAGCGATTGCTGCGATCCTCGCGCTCGCCGCTGCTGAGATTGCCGCTCGAGAAGAACGAGATGATGAGGAAGGTCGCGGCGACAACGCAAAGCGCAATCAACGGCGGATGAGACAAGAACCGGTCGAGGCTACCGAGCCCCCAAACGGCAAGGCCGAATTGCAGGAGGACCAGGGCGACGGAGAGGACGGCAAGCTTGGATCTCATCGGTCCCGCCTTCGACGGCGTGGAGATTAATGCGCCCGCTCGATGCAGAAATCGACCACGTCTTTCAGCGCCGCTTTCCACGGCGAAGCCGGGAAAAGTTCGAGCGCATCATGCGCCATCGCGCCGTAATGACGCGCCCGCTCGACGGTGTCTTCGAGGCCGCGGTGTTTGCGCATGATCGTAATTGCGGTCTCGAGATCGCCGTCGCTGATCTCGCCGGCTTCGAGCGTGCGGCGCCAGAAGCTGCGTTCGGCCTCGGTGCCGCGCCGGAATGACAGGACGACTGGCAAAGTGATCTTGCCCTCGCGGAAATCGTCGCCGACATTCTTGCCGAGCTTCGCCGATTTGCCGCCATAGTCGAGTGCGTCGTCGATGAGCTGGAAGGCGATGCCGAGATTAAGGCCGTAGCCGCGGCAGGCGGCAATCTCGGCCTTCGGCCGGCCGGCGAGGATCGGCCCGACCTCCGCGGCGGCACCGAACAGCGCGGCCGTCTTGGCGCGAATCACGGCGAGATAATCGTCCTCGCTCGTTTGCGTATCCTTGGCGGCGGCCAATTGCATGACTTCGCCTTCGGCGATCACTACGGCGGCCGAGGAAAGCACTTCGAGCGCTTGCAGCGAGCCGACTTCGACCATCATCTTGAACGCTTGGCCGAGCAGGAAATCGCCAACGAGCACGGTGGCCTCGTTGCCCCACAGCATGCGCGCGGCGAGCTTGCCGCGCCGCATATTGCTCTCGTCGACGACATCATCGTGCAGCAAGGTCGCCGTGTGCATGAACTCGACCGCTGCGGCGAGCTTGATATGTCCGCTTCCGGCATAATCGCAGAGACCGGCGGTCGCCAAGGTCAGCATGGGCCGCAGCCGTTTGCCGCCCGACGTGATCAGATGATTGGCAATGTCGGGAATCATCGTCACATGCGATGCGGCATGCGACAGGATGACCTGATTGACCCGCTCCATGCCCGGCGCGACGAGCCGGTTCAGGGCCTCGATGCGGCCTTCACCCGCGGCTTCCTCAAGCGGAACGACAACGCCCAATTTTATTCTCCAATCGGAAGCGTGCCCGGTTCGGGCGGCGCCAAATTAGGCTGCCGCGCGGCGGCCCGCAAGCAAGCTGCCCGGACCTTAGAACACGGATGCGAGAGCCCGGCAAACTGGCGCAAAGGGGCCGGAAGGTCTAGTTTGCAGTCATCATCGATTGCTGTGGCGGAAGACCATGATCGAGCTTATCCGGACCAATGATCTCGTGTTGATCTCCGCCGTCGAAGCGCTTTTGGCGGGTCAAGGCATCGACGTCTTCGTCGCCGATCAATTTGCCAGCGCCATCGAGGGATCGCTCGGCTTCCTGCCGCGCCGCGTGCTGGTCCAGGCCGACGATGCCGCGCCGGCACGCCGGCTGCTGCGCGAGGCCGGTTTGTCGCAGGAACTCTCCGGTGGATGAGGCGATCGCGGCTGACCTCTTTCTGGGCGGCCAATTGCATCTGCGCCAATTGCCGCATGGGCATCGCGCCGGGACGGATGCGGTTCTGCTCGCGGCGGCGGCGCCGCGGGATGGCATGGGAATGGCGCTCGATATCGGCGCCGGCGTGGGCGCGGCAGGGCTCGCGCTAGCGCGGTTGCGGCCCCGGCTCCGCTTCGGCCTGGTCGAGAACGACCCTGAAACAGCGGCCCTAGCGCGGGAAAATCTCCGGCTGAACGGCTTCGAGGATCGCGGCGAACTCTATGAAGCGGACGTGTTGAGCGCCGCCAGCCGTCAGGCCGCGGGCCTTGCGGACGGTTCTGCCGCGCTGGTGATCACCAATCCGCCGTTTCTGGACCCGGCGCGGGTCCGGCTCTCGCCCGACCCCGGCAAACGCGCCGCCCATGCCATGCCGGCAGCAGGACCCGGCGCACTCGCCGATTGGCTTGCGGCCTGTCTCGCGCTGCTTGGCGACGGCGGTTTGCTGATCTTGATCCACCGCCCGGAGGCTCTGCCCGTCATTCTCGCTGCGCTCGATGGCCATGCAGCGCTGACGCTCATGCCTGTCCTGCCGCGCGCGGATCGCGCCGCGACGCGGATCCTGGTTCGCGCCCAAAAAGGCCGGCGCGCCCCGCTGACGATCGCGCCGTCGCTCGTCCTGCACGATGGCGGGCGTTTCAGCCCTCAAGCCGAGGCCCTGCATCGCGGGACGGCACTGATCGACTGGTGAGGAAAGAGAGGCCGATCCGCCGGCCTCCGATCGCGCTCACCAATAATAATAGGGATGCCCATAATAATAACGGTGCCAATAATGCCACCGGTGCCAGCAATGCCAACAGTGGTGCCAATAGTGCCAGCGATGCCAATGATGCCAGCAATGCCAGCAGCGGTGCCAATAGGCTTTTTGAATCATCGGCGCGGCGGCGGACGAGGCTTGGCTCGCAGCGACGCCCGGTGCCGCCTGACTCATGCCGGCAGCCGGCGCGGCTTGCGCGGCGTGGGGTAAAGCCAGAGCAAGGACCGAAAGACAGACTATCATCGCCAATTTGCGCAGAGTTTGCATCGGCATCCTCCTGTTTGACGAATGGAAACGCGTTCCTTTCTCGAATGCGCCTCTCGGCGGTCTAGCGCGCAAGAGATAGAGCACGACGGTGAACCCACCACCTTGCACGCCTCGATGATTTGATTAAAACCCGTTGATCAGGCGTGACAGTCCGGACAGTCTTCGCGCGCTTCGTCATGGAGCGAAACAGTCCTTCGGGCGTAACGACGGGTTCATGAGCGATCTCACGAAGGTGGATGTGACAGAGGGCGCCGATCCGAAGCGGTCATTTCAGGGTCTCATCCTGCGGTTGCAGGCCTTCTGGGCGGCGCAGGGATGCGCCATCCTGCAGCCTTATGACATGGAGGTCGGCGCCGGCACGTTCCATCCGGCGACCTTTCTGCGTGCGCTCGGGCCGCTGCCGTGGCGGGCAGCTTACGTCCAGCCGTCGCGCCGGCCGAAGGACGGCCGCTATGGCGACAATCCCAACCGGCTGCAGCATTATTATCAATTCCAGGTCATCCTGAAGCCGTCGCCGGAAAACCTGCAAGACCTCTATCTGGGGTCGCTCAAGGCGATCGGCATCGATCTCGCCTTGCACGATATCCGCTTCGTCGAGGACGATTGGGAAAGCCCGACGCTCGGCGCTTGGGGCCTTGGCTGGGAAGTCTGGTGCGATGGCATGGAAGTCTCGCAATTCACCTATTTCCAGCAGGTCGCTGGCATCGAATGCGCGCCGGTCGGGGGCGAACTGACCTATGGGCTTGAGCGGCTCGCCTGCTATCTGCAGAACGTCGAAAGCATCATGGATCTCAACTTCAACGGCCGCGACGGCGACGAGAAGCTGACCTACGCCGACGTGTTCAGACAGGCCGAGCAGGAATATTCGCGCTACAATTTCGAATATGCGGATACGGCGGTCCTGTTCCAGCACTTCGCCGATGCTGAGGCCGAGTGCAAAGCGCTGCTCGAACGAGGCGATCGCGGCGCGCGGCATCTTCTGGTTCTGCCGGCCTATGACCAGTGCATCAAGGCCTCGCACATTTTCAATCTGCTCGACGCCCGCGGCGTCATCTCGGTGACCGAGCGGCAGAGCTACATCCTGCGCGTGCGCGATTTGGCGAAGGCTTGCGGCGCCGCGTGGCTCAAGACCGCCGGCGGCGGCGCCGATCGCGTCACGCCGCAAATTCCCGCATGAGCAGCGCGACATCGGCCTGCGTCGGCAGGCCGGCTTCATTGCCGACATGGGTGATCTTGTAGGCCGCGGCGGCACGGGCAAAGCGGAAATGCGCCGCGAAACCTTTGTCCGGCGCCGCTAAATAGGACGCGATGTAGGCGCCGTGGAAGACATCGCCGGCACCCGATGTATCGACGATCTTTTCCGCCGGAACGGGTAGGGCGGGCAAGGACGAAACCGCGCCATCCTCATCGTACCAGAAGAGGCCGCGCTCGCCCTGCGTCACGCCGCCGATGCGGCAGCCTCTCGCCTTTAGATATTCGATCATCTGCTGCGGCGTCAGCTTCATCTGCTCGCACAGCCGTTCGGCGACGATCGCGACATCGATGAAGCCCAAGAGTTCGTCGAGATTGCCGCGCACGCCGCCGCCGTCGAGCGAGGTCAGGATGCCGCGTTCGCGGCAAAGCTTGGCATAGTGGAGCGCCGCATCGCCCTGATGGCCGTCGAGATGCAGCGCCCGGCAGCCATCGAGATCGAGATGCGGAAAAGGGTGCAGAAACTTGTCGTCGCGGGCGCGGATGATGGCGCGCTTGCCGTTGTTGGGGAGGACGAAGGACAGCGACGAGCGTCCGACATGGCGCGGATGGACGCGGATCTTATAGTGCCGCGCCATGTCGAGGAACATGCGGCCGAGCCAATCGTCGGCCACCGTGGCAACGAGATCGGGAACATAGCCCAGTTTGGCGCAGGCGAACGCGGCGGTGACGGCATTGCCGCCGAAGGAGACGGCATAATCGCGCGCCACCGTCTTGTTGTCGCCGCTCGGAACGGCGTCGCAGAGCAGGGTGACATCGATATAGGTCTGACCGATGAACAAAGCCTGCACGCCAATCGCCCCCTTGCTGGAGGAAAACGACGCGAAGGGGCCGAAGGTTCAAAAGCCGGCGCCGCCGCTTCCGATTTTAGGGAGCATCCTTATGCCACATCTCTTCCGCGAAATTTCGTCTGATGCTTGTTCCCGTTATGTTCTTGACGGCTTCAGCCGCTCGCCTTAGTCTCGCGCCGAGGAGGCGCCGATGACACCGCCGCAACCGATACCGGGATTGGATTATTTCATCAGCCTCTTCTGGCAGGGGCGTGCAGAAACGCCCGAGGAGCTCGCCGCGCGCTGGCTCAAACTGATCGCGCGCTTTCAAACGATCGACCCGATTTTTGCGCATTGGTATATATGGCCCGATATCCGTCATCCCTTGCCTTTCGACACGGACGTCGCGACGCTGGCCGAAAAGATCGCCGCCAAGGTCGCGACAAGCGACACGGGAGAACCTCTGCCGATAGATGGCTACCAATTTTTTACGCGCAACAATATGGCTTCAAAGCGAGGACCGCGTAGCTTCCAAATCGACATGTTTGCCGGCTCTCCGATTAACTACCCCCTGAACAGAATATCTCTCCGGACGGATTACGGCGTGGCGCCAGATTCCGATCTGACCACCTTTAGAATATTCAGAAGCGCGCTTCTTGCACTCGCGGAAACATTCGAAGCCACAATAGGCTTGGCCGCTCCTGCGAACATCACGGACCTCTGGCCAAAAGATTGGGACCTGCGGCGGAAGTTTCCGTTCGCCTGGATCACCTATGTCGCGCCACGGTTTGCCTCTTTGATCACGCCGCCGGCTTCGGCCGTCGTCGAACGCCGGCCGGACGGCGGTCTCCTTATGGCGGCAACCGACGAGACCTTTGACACGGCGAATCCCAAGCACTTGGCGGCCGCGCGACAAATCGAAGCCGCCGGGGCGCCCTTTAGTGCGCTGCCATATCCTTGGAGTCGATAACCCAAGCCAAGCTTCTCAGTCGAGC
>JAJXZN010000259.1 GCA_021780015.1 Pseudomonadota bacterium | reverse complement strand
GCGATGCCGGACGGCGCGGACGACCGGAGCGGCCTGATCGCCGCGGTCCGGCAACTCGTGCGGCACATCGAAGGGATGCGGGACGGGAATCCGTCCGCCCGCGACGGCTCCGGCGGCGTACGACGCTGGCAGGGGGGTGGGTACATCTACGTCGAGGCCGCACTGAGGTGGAACGAGGCCGACGAGATCGACGTCAACGTCCACGACGGGCGGGTGTTCGTCCGGATCGCGAGCGAAGGGGGCCCGGATTGAGCCTGCCCCGGCGGGCCGATCCCCGGAACGGCGACGGCGTCGGCATCGGCCAGACGACGGCGATCGCCCGGCCCGGCCCGGCCCGGCCCGAATATCCGTCAGCCCCCTGGCCTCGATCCCGCCTCGCGGTGGCCGCCGGCGTCGGCCGGGCCGCACGGGGTCCGCACGACGATCAGGGCCAATCCGCGGCGGGAGAGCCCCTCGCGGAAGACCTCGGGCAACCGCCGATCCAGGTCGTCCGGGCCGACGGTGACCGTCGACTCCACGCCGATCGCCCGGGCGATCCGCTCGATGTCGAGCGCCGGGGCGGGCCGGCCCAGGGCGTCGCGCGGCTGGCCGGGGTTGGGCTGGAAGCCCGAGGTGACCGTCGCCCCGTTGTCCAGCACGACCATCAACAGGTCGCTGCCGTGATGGACCGCGTTGGCGATCGCCGGCATCGTGGTGTGGAAGAACGACGAATCGCCGAAGAGGGCGACGGCGCGGTCGCGGACCCCGGCGCGGGCCAGGCCGTCGGCCACGCCGACCGCCGAGCCGATCGCGAACTTGGCGTCGAGCCGATCGCCCACCGCCGCCAGGCAACCCGGGTCGCCGACGAGCATCGGATCCTGCCCGAGCCGATCGGCCGCTTCTTTCAGGGCATCCACGACGTCACCGAAGCGGCAGCCGGCGCAATAATTCTCCCGGGGCGGGCGTTCGGACGCCTCGTCGGCCTCATGATAGGTGCGGGCCGGGACAAATCCCGGCACGAACCGCTCCAGCGCCTGCTGGATCTGCCAGCGGAACAGCTCGCCCTCGCGCCGGGTGTGGCCGGTGGCCTTGCCGAGGATCCGCACCGGGGCCCCGAGGTCGTGGGCCAGGGCCTTGATCGCGACCTCCAGGAATGGCTCGTTCTCCTCGAGGATCAGGGCCTCGCGGCAGCCGGCGAGGAACCGGCCGACCGTCTCGCGCGGCAGCGGGAAGAGCACGCCCAGCTTCAGGACGCGGAGGTCATCCCGGGGCGCCTCGCCGATCACGTCGAGCAGCTTGCGATGGGCGAAGCCGGCCGCGATGATCCCGCGGTCTCCGCGCCCCTCGGCCCGGTTGAAGGGGGCGTCGTCGGCCCATCGCTCTATTATATCGGCCAATATTTCGAGATCGGGGTGATGGCGCAGATTCCGATCAACCGGGCGAGCGGCCATCATGTCGGCGCGCTTGCCGTCCTCGATATTTTCCTTGACGACGTGGCCCCGACAACGATCGGCAAGCCGCTCTTCAGCGCCCCCGTCTCCCCCCTCGCCAGATATTGAAGGGTATGATCATGCAACGCACTTTGCTTTTTATTGGCGCGGTCTGCCTCGCCGCAATCCTGCCCACCGCAGCCTTCGCGCATGCCTTTCTCGATCATGCGGTACCAAGTGTCGGCACGACGATGGGCTCATCCCCTGTCGAGTTGGAGCTGACCTTTACCGAAGACATCGTGCCGGCCTTTTCGGGCGTACGCGTCAGCGGCCCATCTGGCGCCGTTGCGATCGGAAGTCCGGTGTTCGGCCCGGCGAACTCGCTGCATGTGCGGCTTATTCATGCACTGAAGCCCGGCACGTATAGCGTCAGCTGGCACGTCGTATCGGTCGATACACACCGCACGCAAGGCACGTATAAGTT
This sequence comes from Pseudomonadota bacterium, assembly GCA_021780015.1. Lineage (GTDB taxonomy): Bacteria > Pseudomonadota > Alphaproteobacteria > Rhizobiales > Beijerinckiaceae > Methylovirgula. Next base: position 7,638 of record JAJXZN010000259.1, on the reverse strand, counting down.
CACGATCTCCCCATAATCGAAGCGCCTCGCGCCGGTTCACTCCCGGCGCGAGCTTTTTCGCACCATCAGTTTGTCTATCCGATGACGACGATCGAAATCCTCGTTGCCGCGCGGTGGGTTCATTTTGCCGCGCTTTTCGCGCTCTTCGGGTGTCCGCTCGCGTTCCTGCTGACGTGCGGCGCCCATGCGGCACGTGTCTTTCATGCGACCGATCGGCTGTTGCATGTCGTCGCCATCACCGCGGCGATCTCGGGCTTCGTCTGGATCGCTGCGCTCATCGCCAACATAGTCGGCGGCTTCGGCGAAGCTGCGACGCCCGGTGCCCTCAAGGCCTTCTTTTTCGCAACGCGGTTCGGACCGATCGTCATTATCCGGCTCGTCCTGCTCGCCGCGGCAGTGCTTGCGATCGTCTTGCCGCTGCGCATCCGGTTTATGGCTTGGCTTCTGATCGCCGCCGGCTTGCTGATCGATCAAGCCTGGCTTGGCCATGCCGCCAATGGTGGCGCCAATCTTTCCGGCGCGATGATGATCGCCGCCTATGGCGCCCATGTTCTGGCCGGCGCCGCCTGGGTCGGCGGGCTGCCCGTTCTGCTTTTTTCGCTGCGCGCGCGCGCTGCGCCGGCCGATACCGTCACCGTCTTGTCGCGCTATTCGACGCTGGCGACGGCTGCGGTCGTGTTCATTCTGTTGAGCGGCCTCGCCAATACCTGGTTCCGCCTAGCGGGCCATATCGGTCGCCTCGCGGCAACGGATTATGGTGCAATTCTCATCACCAAGCTGTTGCTGGTCGCGCTGATGCTGGCTTTGGCTTCATACAATCGCTTCATCGCTTTGCCGCGGCTCGGCGCCCATTCGCGGGCCATGCCGGCGCGCCTTGCCGCAAGCATCAGCGCCGAATTGGCGCTCGGGATCATCGTGATCGGCGCCGCCGCGCTTCTTGGCGTGACGCCGCCGCCGAATTAGCCGCAAAGGTTGCTTTGGAGCTTGCCTTCAGCGTCCGCCTCGGGCCAGACTCGGGCCGTAAAGGTGGGAAAAGTCCATGTCGGATTCAATCGTCATTGCCGTCCCGCATAACCTCGGCGCCGACGAGGCGCGCCGGCGCATTGCTGCGGAAATCGACCGTCTCAAGCAGGAATACATCAATAAATTCGCCTATTCGGAGATCGTCTGGACGGGCGATACGGCGAATATCCGCGTCGTCGCGCTGGCGCAGGAAGCGAAGGCGCGCATTGATGTGTCGGTCGACAGCGTCCGCATCGAGATCGTTCTGCCTTGGCTGCTCGCGAGACTCGCGGCGCCGCTGCGCGCCAAATTGACGGCGACGGCGAAAGATACGCTCGCGCTCGGCTATGCGCCGAAGCAATCCTGAACCTCATTTTTCGAGCACCGCGACCAATCCCGCAACATCGCCGCCAGCGCCACGGCGCGCCGCGGCATGCTCCAGCAGAGGCAGCGAGAGACCGCTCTCGCGCGCGACCTCGCGGATGTAGCCGGGGGCGTGCGCATAACGCAGATCATCGCCCAGTTCGAACCCGCGCGATGCCGTTTGCGCGGTGAAAGCAAAGAGCCCGTGCCGCTGTAGCACGCGGTGCGCGGCGGCGAAGAGCGGCCGCAGATCGCCGATATAGACGAGCACGTCCGCCGCCAGCACAAGATCGGCGCTGCCGGCCGCTTCGCCAGCAAGGAACGTTTCTATGTCGGCGACGTCGAGCCGGTCGTAGATATGTTTCGCCCGCGCTTGCGCGATCATCCGCGGCGAAAGATCGACGCCGGCAAGCTGGCCGACATCGGCGCGGAACCGCTCGCCGCAGAGCCCCGTGCCGCAGCCCAGATCGATCGCTTGCGCGAAAGGCGTCTGGCGCAGGCGCGCGATCGCATCGGCCAGAAGCTGCGGCCCGCGATAACCAAGCCGGCCAACGAGATGCGTCTCGAAACGATGAGCATAATCATCGAAAAGGCGTTTCACATAGGCGTCGGGCGCAGTGTCCGGCAGCGGCGCAGCACCGAATTGCGCGAGCTTGAGAGCGGCGCCCAGAGCGTCGTGTGGCGCTACGGCCAAAGCGCGTTCATAGGCCGCGCACGCCGCATCAAACTTGCCGAGTGCAGCGCAGGCCTCGCCCAGCGCGAACCAGGCAGCAGCCCAAGCCGGCACGCGTTCGAGAACCTGTTGTAGCAAATCGTGCGCTGCATGATGGTCGCCGCGCGCGGCATAATCGGCCGCATAGGCGAAACGGCGATCGGCGATCAGATCGCCGGAGGAAAGCAGAAGCGCTGCATCGCGGATGAATTCGCCCGTCATCGCCTTGCGGTCTCTTTCTTCATCTCTTTCCTAATGCCATCCAACCGCGCGGCGGGCGGCGATGGCCGGCTTGTGATGGGCCATTAACTCACTGTCTTGATTAAGCATTTACGACGCCCCGGGAAAGCGTGCGCCGGCGCACCGACAAATGTTCATCGTGAGTTCAAGTCGATGCTCGATTAAATGGGCATGAGACGGGTTCAGTCCGTAGGCTCGGATAGAGGCAGCGAACTGTCTCACAGCTGTACGGCCCGCAGGTGGGAACTGCCGGGATTATCTGAGAATTTTGTCTTCAAGGCGGGCTTGAGTTTGGCCGGCCGTGAATCAGAGGAGAGAGCAATGTCGCCTTTCATGAAGAAGCTGGTTGCCAGCAGTCTGGTGGCCGCCACCCTCGGCATTGGCGTTGTCTCGTCATCCACGCCGGCCATGGCTTTCCATGGCGGTTGGGGCGGCGGAGGCTGGCATGGCGGCGGCGGTTGGCACGGCGGCGGCTGGCACGGTGGTGGTTGGGGCGGTGGCTGGCGCGGCGGCGGTTGGGGCGGTGGTTGGCGCCGCGGCTATTATGGCGGTTATGGCGGTTATGGTGGTGGCTGGGGCTGGGGCGCGGCCGGTCTGATCGGCGGTCTCGCGCTCGGCAGCGCGCTCGCCTATCCTTATTATTACGGCTACGGCTACCCCTGCGGCTATTATTACGGCTATTACCATTGCCGGCCCTATTACGGATATCCGTATTATTATCCTTACTAAAATCCGCGTAGCCGGAGCCTGAATCGGGCAATGAGATGAAGGGCAAGCCGCGTGGTAGCGGCTTGCCTACCGGCGCACCAAAATTCCCCGTCTTTTTTGCAAGACTTCTTTTTTGTTTCTGCGTCATGCAACCCGCCGGCAACCGCGGAGTTGGCGCATGTGCGTTTGCGCACCGACCCCCTGGTCCCCCGCCTTATTGTTTAATTGCGGCGTAAGGATTGAGTGGAGGGGCAGACTATGCAGTCGTCTCGGCAAATCCTCGATGGTGGCGTTATGCGGTCGATGGTGGTTGGCATTGGTCTGTCGTGCCTTGCAGCCGCGCTGGTGTTCGGCTCGCCGATTTTCGGTTCGCCGATGCGCGCCGATCTCGGCTATCGCAGTCTTCCAACCGAAAAGACAAGCTACGCCCCGCTGGCGCAGGGACCCTCCGTCGCTCTGAGTCGCGATGGCGATGACGAATGCGTCCGCGCGACGAAGGTCGTGACCACTGCGCAGGGCCCCTATGGCGGCCTTTACGTGCCGCGCGGAATGGCCTGCGAATAGACAAGGCCGCCACGCTTTTCGGGACCTTCGCGCATGCCTATCTTGAGGGGATGCAAGCCGGTCTCCTGACGCTAAAACCCGCCGGGCTCTATTGCGCGGCGGGCGATTTTTTTATCGATCCGCTGCGGCCGGTCGGGCGCGCAATCATCACCCACGCACATGCCGATCACGCCCGCGCAGGGCACGCGCAAGTGCTCGCGACGGCAGAGACACTGGCGCTCATGGCGGTGCGCTACGGCGAAAACTTTGCCGGCGCCACGCAGTCCGTGGCCTATGGCGAAACGCTCGGCATCGGCGGCGTTGCCGTCAGCTTCCATCCCGCCGGCCATGTCCTCGGCTCGGCGCAAATCCAGCTCGAACGCGGCGGCGCCCGCACGGTGATTTCCGGCGATTACAAGCGCGAGGCCGACCCGACCTGCGCCCGTTTCACGCCGCTTGTCTGCGACACGTTCATCAGCGAAGCAACCTTCGGACTGCCGGTTTTCCGCCATGCCAAGACCGCCGCCGAAATCGACAAGCTTCTTGCCTCGCAGCGGCTTTTTCCCGAACGGACGCATCTCGTCGGCGTTTACGCGCTTGGCAAGGCGCAACGCGTGATCGCGCTGCTGCGCGCCGCGGGCTATGACCGGCCGGTCTATATCCATGGTGCGCTCGAGAAAATCACCGCCTATTACCAGGAAGCGGGAATCGCGCTGGGCGATGTGCGCCGGGCGACCGGCGCAGGCGATCTGCCGGGCGAACTCGTTCTTTGTCCGCCGACCGCCCTCAACGATCTTTGGAGCCGAAAATTTGCCGAGCCGCTGACGGCCTTCGCCTCCGGTTGGACGCGGGTGCGAGCGCATGCCCGCCAACGCGGCATTGAATTGCCGCTCGTCATCTCCGATCACGCCGATTGGGATGGACTCTGTGCGACGATCCAAGAAACCAACTGCGAAACATTGCTGGTCACGCACGGCGAACCGGACGCCTTAGTTCATTGCTTCCGCCAGCGCGGCCTCAACGCTGAGCCGCTGCACATTCTCGGCTACGGCGACGAAGAGGCGGACGCGCCGCCCGAGACCGGCGCGTGAACCGTTTCGCGGCCCTCCTCGATCGCTTGGCCTACGAGCCGTCGCGACTCGGCAAATTGCGGCTGATGACGGATTATTTCCGCCAGGTCGGCGATCCCGACCGGGGCTTCGGGCTCGCCGCGCTGACGGGCGCCCTGAGTTTCCGCCTCGCCAAGCCGGCGCTCATCCGCATGCTGATTTATGAGCGCGTCGATCCGGTCCTGTTCGATCTCTCCTATGATTTCGTCGGCGATCTGTCGGAAACCGTCGCGCTGCTCTGGCCGGGCAAAGCCGACGAAACGGCCGCGCCACCGCCGGGGCTCGCCGAAGTGATCGAAACGCTGGAAAGCGCAAGCAAACTCGACCTGCCGCGCGTCTTGGCGCGGCTGCTCGATGCGCTCGACGAGACTGGCCGCTGGGCGCTCCTCAAGCTCATCACCGGGGCCTTGCGCGTGGGGGTTTCGGCACGGCTCGCCAAACAGGCAGTGGCCGAACTCGGCGGGTATAGCGCCAACGACATCGAAGATCTTTGGCATGGACTGGCGCCGCCCTATCTCGATCTTTTCGCCTGGCTCGAAGGCCGCGAGGCGCGGCCCGATCCCGCCGATCCGGCGCGCTTCTGCCCGGCGATGCTCGCCCATGCCGTCACCGAAAAAGAGCTGGCGGCTTTGACGCCGGCCGATTTCGCCGCGGAATGGAAATGGGACGGGATCCGGGTCCAGGCGGCTGTCGGCCGCGGGCCGCGGGGAAAAATCATTCGGCTTTACTCCCGCACCGGCGAAGAGATTTCCGCTGCCTTTCCGGACCTGGTCGACGGGCTCGGGCGGGCGGCGTCCGAATCCTTCTCTCTCGACGGCGAATTGCTGATCGTGCGCGACGGCCGCGTGCAGGCTTTTGGCGTGCTGCAGCAGCGGCTCAACCGCAAACAGGTAACCGCCGCCCTCCTGAGCGATTTCCCGGCACATATCCGCGCCTACGACCTGCTCGCCTTGGACGGCGAGGACCTGCGCGCCCTGCCCTTCGCCGAGCGGCGGCAAAAACTCGAAGCCTTCGTCGCCGCCGCCCGCGTCGAACGCCTTGATCTGTCGCCGGAGATCGCGTTCGCATCGTGGGATTTTCTCGCCGCCGCCCGGCACGACCCGGCAAGCGCCGGCGCCGATTGGGCCGCCATCGAAGGCGTCATGCTCAAGCGGCGGGATTCGATCTATGTGCCCGGCCGGCCGAAAGGCCTTTGGTATAAATGGAAGCGCGATCCCTTCGCCGTCGACGCGGTGCTTATGTATGCGCAGCGCGGCCACGGCAAGCGCTCGTCGTTCTATTCCGATTTCACCTTCGGCGTCTGGCGCGCCGCGACCGGCGGCGATGAACTGGTGCCGGTCGGCAAGGCCTATTTCGGCTTCACCGACGCGGAGTTGCGGCTTCTCGACCGCTATGTGCGCAATCACACAACCAATCGTTTCGGCCCGGTGCGCGAAGTCGCCTACGGGAAAGACGAAGGGCTCGTGCTCGAAATCGCCTTCGAGGGGCTCAACCGCTCCAGCCGCCACAAGTCCGGCGTCGCCATGCGCTTTCCTCGTATCAACCGTATCCGCTGGGACAAGCCGGCGCGGGAGGCGGACCGCCTGGAGACGCTCGAACGCCTGATCATCGCATGAACCGTGCGATCGTGGCGCAAAAGGCATGTCACATGAAGCCGGCGCGACGGCAAAAAGCAAGAGTCTCACTTCGGCAACGCAATCGTCATAAAGGCGAGCACGCGTCTTGCGCGCTTGACACGGCGGGATGAACGCCGCGGCGTTTTGCACCGCGCCGCGTTTTCGGAGCGTCTTTTGCCGCTCAATCAAGTTCTATGCGATTCAACGTTTTAAAGGCAAAGCGCCGGAACGCGTTCAAAATCGGTATCGGTTCGGTCGCTTCTTCACGTTTCACTTCGATGCAAGGACGATGCGAGGAAGCTTCACCGCGCACGGCTTCAACATATGGTTAGATTTCCTTTGAATCATTGGGTTACACCGCCGGCGCGCTACACGATAACGCGAGCCGCAGCGGCCACGCGGCATTGCCATGAAATTTTCGTGACACGATTTTCTTGCGAGGCGTTAGTTCTATGTTAGAGTTTCTTCCGTGGCCGGGCGCACCGACTGCACCAATGCTTCGAGCGAACCTCGAGCGCGTTTTTTCCTAAGTGACAGCGATTTTTCTGCGTAGTTTTGCGCATGAAAGTCGCGTCGGAGAGAGCCGTAAGGAAAGTTTGCAAAGAGTATTTGCGTGCCGCGGGAAGGGGCTTAGAGTAGCGCTCAGCTTAACTCACCAGTCGCGTTTGAACTGCTTGGGCTTCGAAATTTCGATTTCGAAGATGGGGGATTTTTGGCTATGACAAGGGCTGTTGTTGCTCGACAAAATTCTTGCGGCAGATCTTCAGCGTATCGTTTTCGCACGGACGGGGATTTTACCCGCTACCGAGCGCTGTTGGTGCGTTGAGCAGCGCCGGCGAGCGCGATAATAGACGGCCCTTGAGCCCGCAAACGTCTCGCTAAGCGCCAGTTGAATTTCACTTTTCTGCAGAAGGCTTCTGCAACGGTGCTTTGCGCCGACGGACCTCTATTCTCTGAGATGAAAGCCGATGCTAAACCCACGCCGAACTGAATCCAACGAAGACGCTTCGTCATCGAAAACCAATATGAAAGATTCATGGGCTGCGATCTGCCGCCGGCTGAAGGCGGAGCTTGGCGAGGCGACCTATAGCTCCTGGTTTCTGCGCCTTGAATTGGCGCAGCTTGCGGGCGATGTCGCCTATCTCTCGGTACCGACGAAATTCTTGAAAATGTGGATCCAGACGCATTATGCGGCGCGGATTCTCGCAGCGATCGGCGTCGAGTTCCCGGCGGTAAAACAGGTCGTCATCACGGTCCGGTCCTCGACCCGCGTCCCGGTCGGCAGCAACGCGCAGCCGCGCCTCGACCATGAGGAATCTCACGACGCCGGGACTTTCGAAGCGTC
>JAJXZN010000041.1 GCA_021780015.1 Pseudomonadota bacterium | reverse complement strand
GAAGGTCTCGAGCGCCGCGATGCGGCGCGGATTGGCCAGCGGGCCGATGTCGGTAGCGGGGTCCGCTCCATCGCCGATTTTCATCGCCTGCGCCGCCGCGGCGAAGCGCGTCAGAAAGCTCTGGTAGACATCGCGCTGGACGAGGAAGCGCGTCGGTGCGGTGCAGGCTTGGCCGGCATTGCGGAATTTGCGGGCGAGGAGCACGCGCAGCGCGACATCGAGGTCCGCATCGGCAAAGACGATCGCCGGCGCATGGCCGCCAAGTTCCATCGTTGCGCGCTTCATATGCGCGCCGGCGAGGGCGGCAAGCTCTTTGCCGACGGCGGTCGAGCCGGTGAAGGAGATCTTGCGGATCGCCGGATGCGGAATGAGATATTGGGAAATCTCTGCCGGCACGCCGAAGACGAGATTGACCACGCCCGCCGGCACGCCGGCATCGGCGACGGCGCGGATGAATTGTGCGGGCGAACCAGGCGCTTCCTCGGGCGCCTTGACGATCATGGAACAGCCGGCCGCCAGCGCCGCGCCGAGCTTGCGGGCGATCTGGTTGATCGGAAAGTTCCAGGGCGTGAAGGCGGCGACCGGACCGACCGGCTCCTTCAACACGAGATTGGTAATGTCCGGCGCGCGCGCCGGCACGGTGCGGCCATAGGCGCGGCGCGCCTCGTCCGCAAACCAGTCGAGCGTATCGGCGGCAACGCCGATCTCGACTTTGGCTTCCTTGAGCGGCTTGCCTTGCTCGCCCGTCATGATCACGGCGATGGATTCGATCCGCTCGCGCAGCAAAGCCGCGGCGCGGCGCAAAATCTTGCCGCGCTCGAACGCCGACGTGTCACGCCAGGCGGCAAAGCCCTTTTGCGCGGCCGAGAGCGCGGCATCGAGGTCGGTCGTCTCCGCCCGCGCCACCGTGCCGATCACCTCTTCCGTCGCCGGATTGATCACCTCGAGACGGCGGGCCGCCGCGCCGGCCTGCCATCGGCCATCGATATAAAGCAGAACGTCCATACGACTCTTTCGCTGCGGCGCCTTTAGAGCATGTTCCGAAAAAGTTGCACGACTTTTTCGGCGAAAGGCCAGGCTCCAACATGATGACTTGGCGCGATTTCTGCCGGGCGGATGCTTCCGTCCGGCCGGAAAGCGCGCTGGCCGCCGGGGGGTCTGCGCTGCATATAGTATGAGCCGGGGCGTTTCGCCGTCTGAATCGTGCGTAACGTGGCAAGGATTCGGTTTTCCGGAGTGGTCCCGCTCAAAATCCGGTCATGGCGCGAAGGAGGCCTTCAGCGGCGCGACGGACTGCGGCAGGACTTGATCCGATCGGGCGCCTGCGAGCCAGGTGGCGGCGGCGGCGCGGCCGTGATCGCGGAGCGTCTTGAGGAAGGTCCAATCGAGATTGGTGGCATTGGCTTCGGCGAGGCCGTCGAACGTCTCTTCCGCGGCGATCTGATGGATCGCGAGCCGGCGCAGCTTGCGGCCTTCGCTCGACAGCAGGCCCGAGAGGTGTTGGCTGCGGCCGATACGGCGTTCGAGGGTTTCGAGCTCGGCCTGGAGCGACGCATTGAAGGTGATCTGGTCGAGCCGGCGCAGGATTTCGCGCGCGCTCGTCGGCGTCTCGGCGCTGAGCAGGGGGGTGATTCGCACGATCAGCAGGTCCGCGACTGCGCTGGCGGAGACAAGATCGAGCAGCGGCGGATTGGCTGAATAGCCGCCGTCCCAATAGGCGACCTCGTCGATCGTCACCGCATGGTGGTAGAGCGGCAGGCAGGCGGAGGCGAGGACGGCCTCGGCATTGATCTCGCTGCCACGGAAGACGTGCGCGCGCCCGTCGGCGACGCGCGTCGCGGCGACAAGCAGTTCGACCGGCGAAGCAAACTTCAGCCGTTCGAAATCCACTTCCTCGTTCAACAGCACGCGCAGCGGATTCACATCGAGCGGATTATATTGATAGGGCGAGAGCAGGCGTGTGAAGAGCGAAAAGGTGCCGGCTGCTCCGCCGGGCGCGAAATGCGCCGTCACGCCAAACGGGCCGAAGGCGGCCGTGCGGCTCAGCCGCTCCCAGAAACGGGCGAGTTTTTCGCGCGCCGCGTCGCGCCCTCCGGCTGCGAGGCCATCGGCGAGAAGCACCGCGTTGAAGGCCCCCGCCGATGTGCCGCTGACCGTGTCGAAGTCCATCTCGCCCGATTCGAGCAGGCGATCGAGTACGCCCCAGGTGAAGGCGCCGAACGAGCCGCCGCCCTGCAGGGCCAATGACAGACGCGGCGGCGGCCAAGCGCCATTGTGGCGACCGAAGGCCGTCTCCAATGTCTGCCCCAATGCATCGAAGAGGTTCATTCCTGCGCTCCGCATTTCTCGCGGACCGCGCATCCCATTGCCGGGGCGACGGTCCGCGCCGAACGCTCCATATAGTGCATTGCAATATGGATTGCGATGGTGCGCAAATGTCTCAATATATGTGGAATTCACATGACGTTACGAGATCCATAGGGTAATTCATGTGGCAAATCTTGGCACATTTCTGTGCAATGCAGCATAAGTCTTTGATATCGGCATGTTTTGGTTAAAGGCTCGCTTGCGCGCGCCCGACATGGCGTCGCCAAGCGTCCCGGCCTATGGTAGCGGCACGCCCGACCTTTTGAGCCATTCTCGCGTCATGTCCCTGCACAATCGTCCGGTGAAAGCCGGAGACCATGTTTTTCTCGTCGACGGATCGTCGTTCATTTTCCGCGCCTATTTCCAGTCGATTCGGCAAGATGCGAAGTACAATTACCGTTCGGATCGATTGCCAACCGGCGCGGTGCGGCTCTTCTGCAACAAGCTCTTTCAGTTCGTGCGCGAAGGCGCGGCCGGCCTTCAGCCGACGCATCTTGGCATCATCTTCGACAAATCGGAGAATTCGTTTCGCCGCGAGATCTATCCGCCCTACAAGGCCAATCGATCCGAGCCGCCGGAAGATTTGATTCCGCAATTTCCGCTGATGCGTGCCGCCGTGCGCGCCTTCGGCCTCGTGCCGATCGAGCAGGATCGCTACGAGGCGGACGATCTCATCGCGACTTATGCCTGCGAAGCGCGGGCACGCGGCGCCGATGTGCTCATCATCTCCGCCGACAAGGATTTGATGCAGCTCATCCGGGACGGCGTCGCAATGTATGATCCGGCTTCCGGCGAAGCCGGCGCCAAGGGCGCGCGCGAAGAGCGGCGTATCGGTCTTGCCGAAGTGCAGGATTATTTCGGCGTGCCGCCGGACAAGGTCATCGACGTGCAGGCGCTCGCCGGCGATTCGACCGACAATGTGCCGGGCGCGCGCGGCATCGGCGTCAAGACCGCGGCGCAGCTCATCAATGAATATGGCGATCTCGACACACTGCTGGCGCGGGCCGGCGAAATCAAGCAGCCGAAGCGCCGCGAAATCCTGACTGCGCCGGAAAGCGTCGAACTCATCAAAATTTCAAAACAGCTTGTCACGCTCGACTGCAACGTCGCGCTCGACGTGCCGCTCGATGATCTGGGTCTGGAGCCGCCGGACGGCAGGACGCTCGTCGGCTTCATGAAGGCGATGGAATTCACCACCATTACCAAGCGCGCAGCGGAGATCTATGGCGTTGCCGGAGACACGATCGAAGCCGATCCGGCTTTCGTCGGCCCGGCGGGCTGGCGCGGCCGCGACGGCGCGATCATCGAAACCGTCGAGGCGATCGAGCAAGCCGAGGAGAAGATCGAGGAAGCGGCACCCGCCCTATCCGGCCCGCGCAAGAACGCGCGCTATGGCGAGGCGCCGCAGCGCCAGATCGCGCCATCCGGCCCTGCCGAACTCGCCGCCGCACGCGCAGCCTTGGCGCTCGTCACGCCGTTCGATCGCAGCGCCTACAAGACGGTCACGGATCTCGCCGCGCTCGATGCTTTGATCGCCGCGGCCTTCGATGCCGGGCATGTCGCGATCGATACCGAGACCTCGTCGCTCGACCCGATGCAGGCCGAGCTTGTCGGCATTTCGCTTTGCGTCACGGACGGGCAGGGCGCCTATGTGCCGCTGCGCCATCGCGGCGAAGGCGCCGGCGATCTCTTCGGCGGCGATGCGCTCCTGCCGGGGCAGCTTCCGGCAGACGAGGTGCTCGCACATCTGAAGCCGCTGCTTGAATCCGAAAGCGTCGTGAAAATCGCCCATAACGCCAAGTTCGACGCGCTCGTCTTCCGGCAGCACGGTATTTTTATGCGGCCGCTCGACGACACCTTGCTGCTCTCCTATGTGCTCGACGCCGGCCTCACCGATCACGGCATGGATGTGCTGAGCGAGAAATTCTTCCGCCATAAGCCGCTCGCTTTCGGCGAGGTTGCAGGCTCCGGCCGCAGCTTCATCGGCTTTGCCCGTGTGCCGATCGATAAGGCGACGGAATATTCGGCCGAAGATGCCGATGTGACGCTGCGGCTCTGGAACGTGCTGAGGCCGCGCCTGCCGGCGGAGCGTATGAGCCAAGTCTATGAGACCTTGGAACGGCCGATGGTCGAGACTTTGGCGCGCATGGAAGCGCGCGGGATCTCCATAGACCGGGCGATGCTTTCGCGCCTTTCGGGTGAATTCGCGCAGGATATGGCGCGTCTCGAAGCGGCGATCTTCGAACTCGCCGGCGAGAGCTTCAACCTCGGCTCGCCAAAGCAATTGGGCGATATTCTGTTTGGCAAAATGGGTCTGCCCGGCGCGAGGAAAACCGCGACCGGCGCCTGGTCGACCGCCGCCGGCGTGCTCGAAGATCTGGCCGAGGAGGGCAATCAATTCGCCGCGCGCATTCTCGATTGGCGCCAGCTTGCGAAGCTCAAATCGACCTATACCGACGCGCTGCCGGGCTATGTCAATCCGCGCACCCACCGCGTGCATACGTCCTACGCGCTCGCCGCGACGACGACGGGCCGGCTCTCCTCGTCCGAACCCAATTTGCAGAACATTCCCGTGCGGACCGAGGCCGGACGCAAAATCCGCCGCGCCTTCATCGCGGCGCCGGGACACAAGCTCGTCTCCGCGGATTATTCGCAGATCGAGTTGCGGCTTTTGGCGCATATCGCCGACATTCCGCAATTGCGCCAGGCCTTCGCCGACGGCCTCGATATTCATGCCATGACGGCCTCGGAGATGTTCGGCGTGCCGGTCGAAGGCATGCCGCCGGACGTGCGCCGCCGCGCCAAGGCGATCAATTTCGGCATCATCTACGGCATTTCGTCGTTCGGCCTCGCCAACCAGCTCGGCATTCCGCGCGAGGAAGCGGGCGCCTACATCAAGCAATATTTCGAGCGCTTCCCCGGCATACGCGCCTATATCGACGGGACGAAGAGCGTCGCCCGCGCGCAAGGCTATGTGACGACGATTTTCGGCCGCAAATGTCATTATCCGCGCATCACCGCCTCGAATCCGTCGGAGCGCGCCTTCAATGAGCGCGCCGCGATCAATGCGCCGATCCAGGGCTCCGCTGCCGATATCATCCGCCGTGCCATGGTGCGGATGGATGCAGCATTGGCGAAGGCGGGTCTTTCCGCGCAAATGCTGTTGCAGGTGCATGACGAACTCGTCTTCGAAGTGCCGGATGCCGAGGTCGAGCCGACGATCGCTCTCGTGCGCAAAGTGATGGAAGACGCGCCGCATCCGGCGGTGCAGCTCTCGGTGCCTTTGCAGGTCGAGGCCAAGGCGGCGCAGAACTGGGACGAGGCGCATTGAACCAAGCCGCACCGCCCCTTTGGGTCGCGCTGCCTTTCGCCGGCCTGCTGCTGTCGATTGCGCTTGGGCCTCTTCTCGCGCGGCGGCTCTGGCATGTGCATTACGGCTGGGCGGCGGCGGCCTGGGCGGGTCTCGCTCTCGCCCTCATGCTCGCGACCGAAGGCGCCGGCGCGACACGGACGGCGCTCGCGGCCACAATGTTCGAAGATTATCTGCCCTTCATCCTGATGCTTTTTGCGCTTTACGCGACCGCGGGCGGCGTCGTGGTTTCGGATTTCGATCACGCGACGCCGCGGCTCAATACGCTGCTGCTGGCGCTCGGAACCGTCGCCTCAGGATTGATCGGCGCGACAGGCGCCTCGATGATTCTCATCCGCCCGCTGCTTCAGGCGAATGCCAAGCGGCACTATAAAGCGCATGTCGTCATCTTCTTCATCTTTCTCGTCGCCAACATCGGCGGCGTGCTCACGCCGCTCGGCAATCCGCCGCTCTTCTTCGGCTTTCTGTCCGGCGTCGATTTCTTTTGGCCGTTGCGCACATTGTGGCCGCATCTCCTGCTGACCGCCGTGTTGGTGCTCGGCATATTCTATTTGATCGATCGTTATTTCACGCAGCGGGAATTGAAGTTGCACGGCGGGGCGACCGGCAATGGCGAAATGCCGTATCTCGCCATTCGCGGGCTGCCCAATCTCGCGCTGATATTAGCCGCGGTCTGCATCATTCTGCTCAGCGCCGTTTGGCATCCGGGCATCGCCTTCGATGTCTTTGGCGCGAAGCTAGAACTGCAAAATATTCTGCGCGACGGGGCGCTGGCCATCATCGGCCTCGTTTCGCTCGCCATCACGCCGGAGGCCGATCGCGCCGCCAATCATTTCTCCTGGGAGCCGCTCGAAGAAGTCGCCAAGCTTTTTGCCGCGATCTTCGTCACGATCGTCCCGGTCATGCAGATGCTCGCCGCGAATTCGCACGGGCCGTTCGCGTCCGTCATCGCGCTTTTGCAGCACGCCGACGGCCGTCCGAACAACGCCGCCTATTTCTGGGCGTCGGGGCTCCTCTCGTCGTTCCTCGACAACGGACCGACGTATCTCGTCTTCTTCACTGCCGCAGGCGGCCATGCGGCAACGCTGATGGGGCCGCTGACCAAGACCTTGGAGGCGATCTCCGTTGGCTCGGTCTTCATGGGGGCGCTGACCTATATCGGCAATGCGCCGAATTTCATCATCTACGCTTTGGCGCGCCGCGGGCGCGTCGATATGCCGGGATTCTTCGGCTATATTCTCTGGTCCGTCGCGATCCTGGTGCCGGTGTTCATCCTGGTTACGGCAATTTTTTTCCGCTAGGGCGAGGCGGTCATTCCGCTTTGTCCTCTTTCAACTCGTGCCTCATCATCAGCGGCACTTGCGCGAGCGTGAAGAGGAAGATCAGGATCACGACGCCAGGGAATTTGAACGCCACCCAGACATTGTTCGATTGCGTGCGCCAGATGATCTCGTTGAGGATCGCGAGCGCAAGGAAGAACAGGCCCCAGCGCAGCGTCAGGATGCGCCAGCCTTCCTCGGTCAGCGGCATGGCATTGTCGAGAACCACTTCGAGGATCGGCTTTTTCAGATAGAGGCCGCCGAGCAAAGCGAGACCGAAGACGGCATAAAGGATTGTCGGCTTCATCTTGATGAAGCGCGGGTCCTGAAAATAGATCGTCAGCGCGCCGAAGATCACGACCAGGATCGCAGTGACAAGCGGCATGACCGGCAGACGGCGTATTTGCGCGTAAGATACCGCGAGGGCGATCAGCACCGCGGGGATCAGCACAGCGGTTGCGGTGAAAAGCCCGGCATTCTCACCGACGAGCAGATGCGCCGGCAGGACAAGATGCGCATAGGGTACGAAAAGCTTCGGCCGCGCATTGGCGAAAAAGAAAAGGATCAGCGGCCCGAGTTCGAGCGTCATTTTCAACCAGGGCGACGTGGCCGGCTTGGCGGCGGCGGGCTTCTCTTTAATTTCTGTCATTGGGGTCCAATGCTCATTCGTCGAGCCCGGCGATGGCGCGGGCAAAATCGCGTGCGGTGAAGGATTCAAGATCGTCGGCGCCTTCGCCGACGCCGATGAAATGGATCGGCAAGTCGAATTTTTCGGCGATGGCGACAAGGATGCCGCCACGTGCCGTACCGTCGAGCTTGGTCATCACAAGGCCGGTGACCCCCGCGGCACGGCCGAAGATCTCGACCTGGCTCAGCGCGTTCTGGCCGACGGTCGCGTCGAGCACGAGCAGAACCGCGTGCGGCGCCTCGGGGTCGAGCTTCTTCATCACCCGGATGATTTTCTCGAGTTCGGCCATCAGTTCGGTGCGGTTCTGCAGCCGCCCGGCCGTATCCATAATCAGCAGATCGGCGCCCTTTTCTCGCGCGGCCTTCAAGGCGTCGAAGCCGAGGCCGGCGGCGTCGCCGCCGCTCTCTCGCGCGATGACCTCGCAGCCGAGCCGGGCGCCCCAGATGCGCAATTGTTCGATCGCGGCGGCGCGGAACGTATCGCCGGCGGCGAGCACGACCTTAAGCCCGTCGCGCGAAAATTTGGCGGCGAGTTTGCCGATGGTCGTCGTCTTGCCGGAGCCGTTGACGCCGATGACGAGAATGACGAAGGGCCGCTTGCTCCGATCGATTTCGAGCGGCCGGGCGAGCGGGCCGAGCACTTTCTCGATTTCGGCGGCGAGAATGTCTTTCACCTCGCCGGCGCTGACGTTTTTGTCGTAGCGGCCCTTGCCGACCGCCTCGGTGATCCTGAGCGCCGCAGTGGCGCCGAGATCGGCGCGGATCAACACGTCTTCGAGATCTTGCAGTGTGTCGGCATCGAGCTTGCGCTTCGAGAAGATGTCGCTGATGCTGCCGCCGATCGCTTGCGACGAGCGCGAGAGACCCTGTTGCAGCCGCTGCCACCACGAGCGCTTCGGCGCGGCCTCGACGGCCTCTGTGGGTAGCGGGGCCGCGGGCGGCGCGGCAGGCTCAGCCTCGGGCGGGGGCGCCGCCTGCGTCACCGTGTCGGCAGCCGCACTGTCAGGGCGCGCGGCCGCCTCCTGACGGCCACGCAGCCGGTCGAAAAAGGAGCGCTTTGCGGCTCCCGGCTTCTCTGCATCCGCCAATTTACACCCAATTCCGCGGCCTCGGCTGCGCCCTATATGGCTGCCCCGGGACGGGATGCAAAGCCCAGAATGGCGAGCGGGACAATCACCCGCTCATTTGGCCGGCGTATATTCGGTCCAGACGGTGGTGAAAAACCACGTCCGCCCCGTTTGCGTGTCGAATCTATAAAGCCAGTAGCTTTTTGCGTCGCCGCTAGAAATCCAGTGAAGGTGGTAAGAGCCCGGTGGCAGCGCTTGCGGATCCTTGATCGTCACGAAATTATTTCCAACGACCTGCGAGACCTGGCCGCTCGCCACATCGATGCGATAGATGTTCGGCCCGGCGTTCGGGGCGGGCGTGATAATGGCAAGTTCGTAGACAGGATCGGCCATCGCCAGGGTGGCATTGACGGCCGTCGCCGCGAGAAAAATGGAACCTATCGCAATCGCTTTGGAAAATCGTTTCATCGCTCAACCTCCTTATCGGGCGGGGATCGGGAAAACCGGGCCCAAGTCGAACGATCAAGCTTTAACGCGGCCAGACGGTTTCTGCCACAAGCGCAACCGATGCGGGCTTTGACTCAGCGCGCGGCGACCACATCGTCGGGGCTGGCGAAACGCGCCACGACCGTGCGCCCGGCGGGCGGCGGTTCGGCGAGGCGCGCGCGGAACGTGAGACGGCCGCCGCTCGCCAGCGCACGGCGCTCGGCCGTGACCGTCCAGCTATAAAGCTCGTGGCCGGCGGCATCGCGGATCGCGAGCCGCACCGGCGGCACCCGTGC
>JAJXZN010000200.1 GCA_021780015.1 Pseudomonadota bacterium | reverse complement strand
GCACCATCAGCATCCGCTCCTGGCTTTCGGAGAGCAGCATTTCATAGGCGCTCATGCCGGGCTCGCGGCAAGGGACGGCGTCGAGATCGAGCAGCACGCCGAGATTGCCTTTTGCGCCCATCTCGACAGCCGATGACGTGAGGCCCGCCGCCCCCATATCCTGAATGGCGATGACGGCACCGGATTTCATCAATTCGAGGCAGGCTTCGAGCAAAAGCTTTTCGGCGAAGGGATCGCCGATCTGCACCGCCGGGCGGTTCTCCTGCGAATCCTCATCGAAGGCGGCGGAGGCCATGGTCGCGCCATGAATGCCGTCGCGGCCGGTCTTGGAACCGAGATAGACGATCGGGTTTCCGACGCCGGTCGCCTTGGCATAGAAGATCGCATCCTTCTCGGCGACGCCGACCGCCATCGCGTTGACGAGAATATTGCCGTCATAGGCGCGGTGAAAGCGGGTCGAGCCGCCGACCGTCGGCACGCCGAAACTGTTGCCGTAGCTGCCGATGCCGGCGACGACGCCGCCGACGAGATGGCGCGTCAGCGGATGCTGCGGCGAACCGAAACGCAAAAGATCGAGACAGGCGACGGGGCGCGCGCCCATGGTGAACACGTCACGCAGAATGCCGCCGACGCCCGTCGCCGCGCCCTGGAACGGCTCGATGTAGGAGGGATGATTGTGGCTCTCCATCTTGAAGACGCAGGCGAGCCCATCGCCGATATCGATCACGCCGGCATTCTCGCCGGGCCCCTGGATGACCCACGGCGCCTTGGTCGGCAATTTACGCAGATGGATGCGCGAAGACTTATAGGAACAATGCTCGTTCCACATCGCCGAGAAGATGCCGAGCTCGGTGAAGCTCGGCTCCCGGCCGATGAGCGCGACGAGACGCTCATATTCGTCCGGCTTCAAGCCGTGCGCGGCAACAAGATCGGGCGTGATCGCGGGTTCGTTCATGCGCGCTTCCTAGAAGGGGCGTAAGAGCAAGGCAACGGGGCGGCGCTCACTCGTCATCGCCCCAAATGCCCGACTCCTGCATCGCCAGAAAAATCTTGTTCTGAAAACTGTTGTCGGCACCGTCGGCGAGATAGCCGGCATTGGCGGCGATCGCTTCACAGATCGTCTCGACCCAAGGTTGCTCGGCCTTGGCGAAATTCCCTAGGACATAGTCATGCACGCGGGCTTTGTCGCCAGGGTGGCCGATGCCGATCCGCACGCGCCGGTAGTCATTGCCGACATGATCGGTGATCGAACGCAGGCCATTATGGCCGGCATTGCCGCCGCCGAGCTTCACCCGAAGCTGCCCCGGCGCAAGATCGAGCTCGTCATGGAAGACGACGATGTCGCCGAGAGCGATCTTGTAGAAGCGCGAAGCCTCGCCGACGGCGCGGCCGGATTCGTTCATGAAGGTCTCGGGCTTGAGCAGGATGATCCGTTCGCTGCCGATCGCGCCTTCGCTCGCCTGGCCC
Source organism: Pseudomonadota bacterium (assembly GCA_021780015.1). Lineage (GTDB taxonomy): Bacteria > Pseudomonadota > Alphaproteobacteria > Rhizobiales > Beijerinckiaceae > Methylovirgula. Next base: position 8,129 of record JAJXZN010000200.1, on the reverse strand, counting down.
TGAAAGCGGGCGCGGAACGGCGCGAAAGGATGCCGCCGGCCGATGGCATCAATCGCCATGAAGCCGACATTGTGGCGCTGCCCGGCATAGGCGCGGCCGGGATTGCCGAGGCCGACGAAGAGCTTCATCCAAATGGCCTGCAGCGAGCGGCGGGAAGGCCGGGCGCAACCGCCCGGCCCTTGGCTTATTTCTTCGGCTTGGCCGCGGCTGCAGCCTTGGCGTCGGGCGCAGCCCCGGCGGCGGGCGTAGCACCAGCAGCCGGCGCGGCTGCCGCAGCGGCTTGCGCCGGCGTCTCGGCCACGGCGACTGGCGGCGCGATCGTCGCAATGGTGAAATTATGTTGCGTATCGACCGGCCGGCATCCGGCCGGCAGGGTGACGGCCGAAATATGGACCGACTCGGCGATTTCGAGCTGGCCGACATCGATCGTGATCGCCTCGGGGATGGCGTCCGCCGGAACTTTCATCTCGATCGAATGGCGCACGATATTGAGCGTGCCGCCCTTCTTGATGCCGGGGGAGATATCCTGATTGATGAAATGCACCGGGATCGCGACGCGCAGCGTCGAGCCGGCCTTGAGACGCAGGAAATCGACATGCAGCGGCCGGTCGGTGACGCGGTCGAGCTGATAGTCGCGCGGGATGACGCGCTCCTTGGCGCCGCCGACCTCGATCTCGTAGATCGTCGTCAGAAAGTGCCCGGCATAGATGAGCTTGTTGATTTCGCGCCATTCGAGCGAAATCGACTGGGCGGGGTCGCCGCCGCCATAGATGACGGCAGGAATGCGGCCTTCACGGCGAACGCTGCGTGCGGCCCCCTTGCCGCCGACGCTGCGCGCCGTGGCCGCGAGCGTTTTGGTCTCGGCCATAGCGTGTCCTTGATCTGAGAATAGGCCCTCGCCTCCAGGGGTGTCGGAAACGGGCCGTGCGGCCTTATAGGGGGTGAGGCGCGCAAGAGCAAGGCCGCGTGCTCTCAGACAGGCGGCCCCGATTTCGTATGGCATGCTTCTCGGCATCGCAGGAAGGACGAACGCGAGTTCGGCGCCGGGCTTGCCGATGCTTATCATGCCGTCCTGGCGGCGGATGCCGCAGCGAAACCGGCCGACCACGGGCGGCCGGCAAATTCAGCGCTACGTGCCGCGCGGCTTGGCCCTGGTGGTCGGCGCGGCCTTCGCCGGATCGTCGGGCCAAACATGGCGCGGGTAGCGGCCCTTCATCTCCGTCTTCACCGATGCCCAGGAGCCGCGCCAGAAACCCGGCAGATCGCGCGTAACCTGCACAGGCCGGTGCGCCGGCGACAGCAATTCGAGGGTCAGCGGCGCCGTGCCTTTGGCAAGTGTTGGATGATGATCGAGGCCATAGAATTCCTGCACGCGCGCCGAGACGAGCGGGCCGTTTTCGGCGGCATAATCAACGGCGATGCGGGAGCCGGCCGGCGTCTCGAAATGCGTCGGCGCTTCGGCTTCGAGCCGTTTCTGCATGTCATAAGGCAAGAGCGCGTGCAGGGCCGCTTCAAGCTCCGTGGTCTCGATCTCGGCAAGGCTCGTCTTTCCGACAAGAAAAGGCGCGAGCCAATCCGCAGCCTTGGCGCGCAGAGCGGCGTCGGAAAGGTCAGGCCAGGCCGCATCGGCTTCGCTCGCGCGCAGAAAATTCACCCGGTCGCGCCATTGCGAGAGCGCTTTGTTCCACGGGAGCCGCGTGAAGCTCGAGGCAGCGAGACCTTCAGCCAGAACTCTCGCGGCATTCGGATGCTCGGCCGCGCTCAGGGTTTGTTCGATGAGAACTAGGGCACCGAGACGGCGCTGCCGCCGCGCAATGATTTTCTCGCGCGTAGAATCGTAATTCAGATCGTCGCGCGTGACGATCTCGGCCCCCGCGATGGATTCGATTGCGCCGAGCGTCAAAGGCGCGGCGAGAAGAATGCGCGCCGCCGCCGCGCGGCCGGAAATTTCGCCGATCGCAAGATAGGGTTCGCGCGCCAGCGGATCGTGCGCTTCGAGCGATGCGGCGCGGCCGTTCGCCATCAGAAATTCGCCCGGCTTGCCGCGGGCCTTGGCGATCCGCTCGGGAAAAGCCGCAGCGAGATGCCGCCCGGCTTCTCGCGCCTCGATACGCCCGCCCTCTGCCCCAGCCTGGCGCAGCAGCGATTTGACCAGCTTGCGCGCATCCTCGGCGCGCCCGCCGCGCTCGCGACGAAAGCGTTCAAGACGCGTGACGAGATCGACCTCGTCACTGCCGAGATTGCGCTCGGTCAAAAGCACGGCGACTTCCGCCGCGAGTTCCGCTTCGCCCATCTCTTGCGCTTCAACGATCATGCGCGCAAGCCGCGGCGGCAATGCAATGGCGCGCATGGCGCGGCCGGGCTCGGTCAGCGCGCCGGTCGCGTCGATGGCTTCGAGCGCACGAAGCAGCGCGCGCGCCTCGTTGATCGCGGGTTCCGGCGGCGGATCGAGAAAGCGCAGGTCGCGCGCCGGATCGCGGGCGCCCCAAGCGGTGCAATCGAGCAGAAAACCCGAGAGATCCGAATTAAGAATCTCCGGTGCCGAAAAAGCCTCAAGCGCGCCGTTTGCCGCCTCCTGCCAGAGCCGGTAACAGATACCGGGTTCCGTGCGGCCGGCACGGCCGCGGCGCTGATCGGCGGCAGCGCGCGAGACGCGCACGGTCTCAAGCCGCGTCAAGCCGCGATCCGGCTCGTAGCGCGGCACGCGGGCGAGGCCGGAATCGATGACGACCCGCACGCCTTCAATGGTCAGCGATGTTTCGGCAATCGAGGTCGCCAGCACGATCTTGCGTCTGCCTGGCAGCGTCGGCGCGATCGCACGATCCTGCCCGGCGCGATCGAGTGCAGCATAAAGCGGCGCGATCTCAATCGCCGGATCACGGATCATCTCGCCCAGCAGACTTGCGAGCCGGTTGATCTCGCCTTGTCCGGGCAGAAAAACGAGGATCGACCCGTTCCCCTCCGCTAAAGCCTTGCGGACGGCGCGCAGCAGCGCCGCCTCGATCCGCTCTTGCGGGTCGCGGCCGAGATAGATCGTCGCGACCGGAAAGGCGCGGCCCTCCGCTTCGATCACCGGCACGTCGTCGCCAAGCAATTTCGCGACGCGGGCGCCGTCCAGCGTCGCCGACATCACCAGGAGCCGCAGATCCGGCCGCAGATGCGCTTGTGCGTCGAGCGCGAGCGCAAGACCGAAATCGGCATCAAGCGAGCGCTCGTGAAACTCGTCGAAGATCACCGCGGCAATGCCGTCGAGGCCCGGATCGTCGAGAATCATGCGGGCGAAAACGCCTTCGGTGACGACCTCGATGCGCGTTTTTGCCGAAACGCGCGACACCAGCCGCATGCGCAGGCCAATCGTTTCTCCGACCGTCTCGCCGCGCAGAGCAGCCATGCGTTCGGCGGCGGCACGCGCAGCGAGCCGCCTCGGTTCGAGCAAAATGATCCTTTTGCGGGCAACCCAATCCGCATCACACAAGGCCAGCGGCACGATCGTCGTCTTGCCGGCGCCTGGCGGCGCCACCAGAACGGCAGCGGCCCGGCTGCCAAGCGCTGCCGTCATCTGCGGCAGGACGGCCAAGACGGGAAGCGTGGAATTTGGCATCATACTGAATTGACTGGCGATGTGCCGTTGGGCAAGCGGCTGGATCAAGCCGTGCGCCATTTACAACGGCTGTGGAGATAAGGCGATTCGGCGAAGACGCTTTGTTAATTCCGCTTCTCGTGAGGAAAGGAAAGCGCTATATGCCGCCGCCGACCGCGATCAACCAACCGGTCGCTCCGCCGTTTGGCGTTCAACCTGCCCGTCTTCGGGCGGCGAAGGCCAGCGTCCGGATTGAGGACTTCTGAATGCTAACGACCGCACAAGAGAAGGCCGCCGATCAGGCCGCCTGCGGGCCCGTCATTCCACACAGCGCACATCACGACAAAAAGGCGAGCATTGCGGGCTTGGCCCTCGGCTCTGTCGGCGTTGTCTATGGCGATATCGGCACGAGCCCGCTCTATGCCTTGCAGGCCTCCGTCGTTCATGCTGGTAAAATCGGTCAAGCCTACGAAGCCGGAATCGTTGGGATCGTTTCGCTTCTTTTGTGGGCGCTGTTCTTCATCGTCACCGCCAAATATGTTCTGTTTCTCATGCGCGCCGATAACAAGGGCGAAGGCGGCATACTGTCCTTGATGGCGCTGGCGCAAACCGCCTTCGGCCGGCGCGCAGCGCCGATTTTCTTTCTCGGTGTCGCCCGCGCGGCGCTGTTTTCAGGCGACGCGATCATCACCCCCGCCATTTCGGTCCTCTCGGCGCTCGAAGGTTTGCAGGTCGCAACGCCCGTCTTCAGCGATTATGTCCTGCCGTTGACGATCGTCGTGCTGATCTCCGTCTTCGCCGTGCAACGCCACGGCACGACGCGCGTCGCAACCTTCTTCGGTCCGATCATGGCTGTGTTTTTCGTCGTGATCGCTTTGCTCGGCGCGATGCACATTCCCGATGCGCCGCGCATTCTGCGCGCGTTCAATCCTTTTGTCGGCCTAGCGTTCTTATTCGGCCATGGCCTGCTCGGCATCCTGGTTCTCGGCTCGGTGTTCTTGGCCGTGACCGGCGCCGAAGCTCTCTATGCCGATATGGGCCATTTCGGCCGCCGGCCGATCCAACTCGCCTGGCTCGTCTTCGTCCTGCCGGCGCTGACGTTGAACTACCTCGGCCAAGGTGCATTGATACTCTCCAACCATGCGGCCGCCGCCAATCCCTTCTATCTGCTGGCGCCGCGCTGGGCGCTTCTGCCGCTCGTGATCCTCGCGACGATCGCCACCGTCATCGCGAGCCAGGCGGTGATCACCGGCGCGTTTTCCCTGACCCGCCAGGCGATCCAGCTCGGCCTTCTGCCGCGCATGGAAATCCAGCACAAATCCGAAATGCAGGAAGGCCAGATTTTCATTCCGAAGGTCAACCGGATCCTGCTCATCGGCGTCTTGCTGCTGGTTCTTCTCTTCCGCAGTTCGAGCGCCCTCGCCTCGGCTTATGGGATCGCCGTCTCCGGCACGATGGTGGTGACGACCGCGCTCGCCTTTGTCGTCGTCTGGCGGATGTGGAAATGGCCGATCTGGCGGGCGGTGGGCTTCGTCTCCATCTTCCTCGTCGTCGATTTCATCTTCTTCGCCGCCAACTTGCTGAAGATCATCGACGGCGGCTGGGTGCCGCTGATGATCGCTGCCAGCTCGATGATCGTGATGTGGACCTTCGTGCGCGGCAATGCGTTGCTCGCGGAAAAGATGCAGCGCGATTCGATCCCGCTGAAGGATCTGATCCCGATGCTGGAAAAATCGAAGCCGACGCGCGTTCCGGGCACCGCGATCTTCCTGACCAATCAGCTCACCTCGGCGCCTTCGGCACTGCTCCATAACATCAAGCACAACAAAGTGCTGCACGAGCGTGTCTGGCTGATGTCCGTGCGTACGGAAGATACGCCGCGCGTGTCGGCCGCCAACCGCTACGAAATTCACAAGCTCTCGCCGGACTTCACCACCGTGACGGTCCATTTCGGTTACATGGAGAGCCCGCGCATCCCAGCCGCGCTGGCGCTGCTGCGCAAATCCGGCCACAAGTTCGATATTATGACGACATCGTTCTTCCTCGGCCGGCGCACCATCAAGGCCTCGCCCAATTCCGGCATGCCGGCCTGGCAAGACAGCCTGTTCATCGCTCTGTCGAAACAGGCGATCGACGCGACCGAATTCTTCTCCATTCCTTCGGACCGCGTCGTCGAACTCGGAGCGCAAGTGACGATCTAGCGCCTGTCGCCCGGTCGCGAAAATCTTATCGGCCGTTTTCGCGGCCGCTGCGCTTCTGCCTGAACCGCGGCCGCGCGCGATAAATTCTGCATATCCTCGGCCGCCCGGTGCGCCGCCACCTTGGCTTTGCTAAGCTCGGCGCATGCATGAGCGCGCCATCGCCGATCCCGACGCCGTCATTGGCAAGATCACGCCGATGATGGCGCAATATATCGAGATCAAGGCCGCCAATCCGGACAGTCTGCTGTTCTACCGGATGGGCGATTTCTACGAAATGTTCTTCGACGATGCCGAGATCGCCTCGCGTGCCCTCGGCATCGTGCTGACCCAGCGGGGCAAGCATCTCGGCCGCGACATTCCGATGTGCGGCGTGCCGATTCATCGCGCCGATGAATATCTTGCACGGCTCATCGCGCTCGGCCACCGCGTCGCCGTCTGCGAGCAGATCGAGGACCCGGCGGAAGCCAAGAAGCGCGGCAGTCAGGCCGTCGTTCGCCGCGGCGTCACCCGCCTCGTGACGCCCGGTACGATCACGGAGGAAAGCCTCCTCGAACCGGCGCGGGCCAATGCCTTGCTCGCAATCGCCAAATCCATGCGCGGCGAAATCGCCCTGTTCGGCTTGGCGTGCGTCGATATTTCGACCGGCGCTTTCACGGTGATGGAAGTTGCCGCTGCAGCGCTCGGCGCCGAGATCGCCCGGCTCGATGCGGCGGAACTCGTCGCGCCGGACGCGCTTTGCGGCGATGCCGATCTTGCCCGGCTTACGGCCGAGATGCGCATTCCGCTCTCCCCTGTCGGCGGCGCCCACGGCGATCCCGCCGCCGCGGCGCGGCGCCTGCAAGATTATTTCGGCTTGGCGACTCTCGACGGCCTCGGCGATTTTTCCGACGCCGAAATCGCCGCGGCGGCGCTCGCGATCTTCTACATCGAACGCACCCAGCGCGGCGCCCGGCCGGCGCTCAGCCCGCCGACGCGGATGCGCTTTGACGCACACATGGAGATCGATGCCGCGACGCGCGCCAATCTCGAACTGACGCGCACGCTCTCGGGACATCGCGAAGGCGCCCTGCTTGCCAGCATTGACCGCACCGTCACACCGGGCGGCGGCCGGCTGCTCGCCGAACGCCTGGCCGGGCCGCTGACCGAAGAAGCGGCCATCGAGCGCCGGCTCGATGGCGTCGCCTTCCTTCGCGACGGCCGCGCTTTGCGCGAGGATTTGCGCCTCTGCCTGAAGGCAGCGCCCGATCTCGCCCGGCCGTTATCGCGGCTCGCGCTGCAAAGAGGCGGCCCGCGCGATGTGGCGGCGATCCGCGACGCTTTGCGCGCCGCCGAAGCCATAGCCGCACGGCTCGCCGCAGAGCCAGCTTTGCCCGACGATCTCAGAAGGGCGGCCGAAGGCGCCGCGCGAGCCGATCCGGCCATCGCCGCGCGGCTTGCCGATGCGCTCGGCGACGACCTTCCGCTCAAGGCGCGCGACGGCAATTTTATTCGCCGGACCTATGAAGCGGAGCTCGATGAGTTGCGCACATTGCGCGACGAGAGCCGGCAGGTCATCGCCGCTTTGCAGGCGCGCTACGCGAATTTGGCCGAGACCAAGCAACTCAAGCTCAAACACAATAATTTTCTCGGCTTTTTCATCGAAGTGCCGCAGGCGCACGGCGAAAGGCTGCTGAAGCCGCCGTTCAACGCGACCTTCGTGCATCGCCAGACGATGACCGACGCGATGCGCTTTTCGACCGCCGAACTCGCCGAACTCGAAGCCAAAATGTCGTCGGCCGCCGATCAGGCCTTAGCGCGCGAACTCGGCATTCTGGACACGCTCATCGCCCGGATTCTCGCCGCCGAGGCGCAGATCAAAGCCGTCGCCGAGGCGCTCGCGGCGCTCGATGTCGCCGCCGCACTGGCTGACCTCGCCGAGGCGCGCGGCTGGACGCGGCCCGAGATCGACAACTCGCTGAATTTCGTCATCACGGCAGGCCGCCATCCGGTGGTCGAAGCCGCGCTCGCGCGCGACGGCAAGCCCTTCGTCGCCAACGACTGCAATCTCTCCGGCAAGGACGGCGGGGCGGGCCTCATCGCCGTCGTCACGGGTCCGAACATGGCCGGCAAATCGACCTATCTCCGGCAGAACGCCCTGATCGCGGTGCTGGCGCAGATGGGCTCGTTCGTCCCGGCCGCGCATTGCAAGATCGGCATTGTGGACCGGCTGTTTTCGCGCGTCGGGGCGGCCGACGATCTCGCCCGCGGCCGCTCGACCTTCATGGTCGAAATGGTCGAGACGGCGGCGATCCTCAACCAGGCAACTCCGCAGAGCCTCGTCATACTCGACGAGATCGGCCGCGGCACCT
>JAJXZN010000161.1 GCA_021780015.1 Pseudomonadota bacterium | reverse complement strand
GATCTGCTCTATGCCACTTTGCTCGATTGCGGCCTCGCGACCGGCATTTACGAACAGCGGCCCGACGACACGCTCCGCCTTGTCGATTGCGCAATCTCCAATGCCGTGCGCTGCGTGCCGCCGCAAAACAAGCCGTTGCCGGAGGAGATTGCCCATTGCCGCGGTTTTCTCGCCGCGACGATCGCGGCCATGCCGCGCCTCACGGTCATTGTCGCACTCGGCCGCATCGCCCACGACCAGGTCGTCCGGGCTGCAGGCGAAAAGCTCGCCGCCCGCCCTTTCGCGCATGGCCGCCGGCACCGGTTCCACAGCAAGACACAGCGGTTCGTTCTCTTCGACAGCTATCATTGCTCACGCTACAACACGAACACTGGCGTCCTGACGGCGGACATGTTCGCGGCGCTCTTCAAGGAGGTCTGCGCCGAACTCGAGACTTCGCGCCGTTCATGAACGCGCGCATCGAGCCGTCAGCCGCGGTCGCGTAACAGGCGGCTCTTCTCCCGATTCCAATCGCGCTGCTTCTCGGTGTCACGCTTGTCGTGCAATTTCTTGCCGCGGCCGAGCGCGAGTTCAAGCTTGGCGCGGCCCTGCGCGTTAAAGTAAATCTTCAACGGCACGAGGGTCATGCCTTCGCGTTCGAGGCCTTTGGCGAGACGGGTGATTTCGCGAGCGTTTAGAAGCAGTTTGCGGGCCCGCTTCGGTTCATGGTTGAAGCGGTTCGCCTGCAGATATTCCGGGATCGTCGCGTTGACGAGGTAAAGTTCGCCGGCCTTGTCGAGGCTCGCGTAGCTCTCGCCGATCGAAGCCTTGCCGGTGCGCAGCGACTTCACTTCCGTCCCGGTCAGCACCAGTCCCGCCTCAAACGTCTCGCCGATCTCGTAATCGAAACGGGCGCGGCGGTTGTCCGCCACGACCTTGAAGCGCGTCTCTTTCTTTTCTGCCAATGCGATCGCCCGTTACTTCGGCAACAGTCCGGCATGCCGCATGGCGGCCGCGACCGCGTCCTGCGCTGCGGGCGAGGCCGGCAGCATCGGCAGGCGCAGTTCGTTGGCGATCTTGCCCAGCAGCGAGAGGGCATATTTCGGCCCGGCCGGATTGGGATCGACGAACAGCGCCGCATGCAGCCGTGTCAGGCGGTCCTGAATGGCAAGCGCGGTCTTGAAGTCGCCTTTGAGGCCCGCCTCCTGAAAATCGGCGCACAGCCTTGGCGCGACGTTCGAGGTGACGGAAATGCAGCCGTCGCCGCCATGCGCCAGAACCGCCAGCGCGGTCATGTCCTCGCCCGAGAGCTGGATAAAATCGGCGCCCAGCGCGTCACGCTGCAAGGCAGTGCGCGCCACATTGCCCGTCGCATCCTTGACGCCGGCGATGTTCTTCAATTCGAAGAGCCGCTTCATCGTATCGACGGAGATATCGACGACCGAGCGCGGCGGAATATTATAGAGGATGATCGGAATGCCGATCGCGTCGTTGATCGCCTTGAAATGGCGGTAAAGCCCCTCTTGGGACGGCTTGTTGTAATAGGGCGCGACGACGAGCACGCCATCGGCGCCGACCTTTTCGGCATGGCGGGCAAGATCGATCGCCTCTTGCGTATTGTTCGAGCCGGCGCCGGCAAGCACCGGCACGCGGCCGCGTGCCTCGGCGACGCAAACTTCGACAACCTGTTTGTGCTCGGCATGGCTGAGCGTCGGGCTCTCGCCGGTCGTACCGACCGGCGCCAAGCCGTGCGTGCCGTTGATGATCTGCCAATCGACCAAGGCGCGATAGGCGCCTTCATCGAACTGGCCCGCTGCGAATGGCGTCACCAGGGCGGTGATCGAGCCCTTGAAAGCGGCCTTCTTGCCCATCTGGGCGATTCCTTCTTCGATAATGGGGATTGCCTTAGTTTTGCACCTGTCTCTTCCGACAATTAGCCCGTCAAGTCCATGTGCGTGTTGCCGCTCGTTTGCACAAGGCCTGCGGGCGCCGGTGCGCAACCTCCGGCAAGCCATTGATTATAAAAGTCCGGAGATCGTTTTGTCCTGCTCGCGCCGCGGCGCGCGGAAAGGATTCGCGCTTGTTAACGAATCGGCCGACAGAATGACAAAGCCGCGCAAAGCTCCGCGACGCCCCCCGGCTCGCGCCAGCGCGAAGCCGCGCAAGACTGGCAAGGCCGCCGCCCGGCGTCGGGCCTTTCGCGTTCCCTGGCTTTTCGGCGGCCTCGGGCTTGGCTTTGTCGCGGCGCTTGCGCTTGTTTCGGTTCTGCCGGCGCCCGATTTCGACGGCAGCGAGCCAGCCCGCGCGCATATGGTGTCCTGGCTCGCCGGCTTGTTCAATGACGCTACGTCAGAGCTGGAGCATTTTTTCCAATCCGGGCGCGCCCATCCGCAGCTTGCCAACCGCGGCGAAACCGCAGGCAGCCCGCCGGTCGATCCGATCGTCGCGCTCGGCCTGAACCCGACCGGACTGCGGGAAGCTCTGCCCTATTATAAAGCCGGCGATCTGAGCCAAGGCGATGTGCAGGCGGCGCG
>JAJXZN010000017.1 GCA_021780015.1 Pseudomonadota bacterium | reverse complement strand
CGAGCTGGCCGAGCCTTTTTCGTTAAGCCAGCCGGCCATTTCAAAACACATCAAAGTGCTTGAGCGCGCCGGTCTCATTTCGCGCCGCCGCGCGGCGCAGCGCCGGCCGTGCAAGCTCGAGGCCGCGCGCTTGCAGGAGGTCGCCGAATGGATCGAGCACTACCGGCGTTTCTGGAGCGAGAGTTTCGACCGGCTCGACGATTATCTGCGTGAATTGCAAGAGAAGGAGGGGCGCAATGACGGATAATAGCGCAATCGAAATCCATGGCCGCGAAGTGACCGCCACACGCATTTTCGATGCGCCGCGGGCGCTTGTCTGGCGCGCCTTCACCGATCCCGATCATCTGAAACATTGGTGGGGGCCGAACGGCTTCACCTGCACGTTCCATGAATTCGATCTGCGACCCGGCGGCGCCTGGCGCTTCATCATGCATGGGCCGGACGGCACGGATTATAAGAACGACAATGTTTTCGTCACGATCGATTGGATGGAACGGATCGTCTTCGATCACGTGTCCTTTCCGAAACATAGCGTCACGATGCGGTTCGAGGATGCGGGCGGCAAGACCAAGCTCGTCTTCAAGCAGCTCTTTGAATCGCTCGACGATTTTGAAAAGATCAAGCTCATCTCCATGCCGGGGCTCACGCAGACTCTCGATCGCCTCGCGGCGCATCTGCCGCAGATCGATCCGTACCGGCGCGAGTTGACGATTACGCGGACATTCGCCGCGCCGCGCGCGCTCGTCTGGCGGGCCTGGACCGATCCCAAGCAATTGGCGAAATGGTGGGGGCCGCACGGCTTCAGCAATCCGGTCTGCGAGATTAATCTGAATCCGGGCGGCGCGATCCATATCGTCATGCGGGCTCCGGACGGCACGGATTATCCGATGCGCGGCGAATTCCGCGAGATTGCTCCGCCGGAGCGCCTCGTCTTCACCAGTTATCCGGTCGATGGCGAGGGACGGCCATTGATCGATGGGCTGACGACCGTGACCTTCGTCGAGCGCGACGGCGCCACCGAGATGACGCTTCACACCCGCGCCATCGGCCTGGCGCCGGTCGCGGTCGCTATGATCGCCGGCATGGCGGCGGGCTGGGGGCAGAGCATCGAGCGGCTGGCGGGGCTCGTCGAAAGCGCATAGCGGCCATGCCGACGGACCGGCCGCGGCAGAGCGGCGGCCGGTTGCATATTGCCCGGCCTTCGTCTAGATGTCGTTTCGAAGTCAGGGAGCCGAACGTGCGGACTAACCTTATCGTAAGCTGGGCGCTGGAGACGGGACGGAGATAGGCTCCGCTTCTCGCATCTGGCGCTGTCCGAGGCCCTCAGGGGCCTTTTTTATTGCCCAAATTTCCTAAATCCCGCAGAAAGCACGCGGAGGACGACATGGCACGCATAATGACCGGCGCGGAAATGGTGATCGAAGCCTTGAAGGATCAGGGCGTCGATACGCTGTTCGGCTATCCCGGCGGCGCCGTCCTCCCCATTTACGATGTTCTTTTCCATCAGACGGAGCTGCGCCACGTGCTGGTTCGCCACGAGCAGGGCGCGGCGCATGCCGCCGAGGGCTATGCCCGCTCGACCGGCCGGCCCGGCGTCATGCTCGTCACCTCCGGCCCCGGGGCGACCAATTCCATCACCGGGCTCACCGATGCTTTGATGGATTCCATCCCGGTCATCTGCATCACCGGCCAGGTGCCGACGCATCTGATCGGCTCCGACGCGTTCCAGGAATGCGATACGGTCGGCATCACCCGGCATTGCACCAAGCACAATTATCTCGTCCGCTCGATCGAGGATTTGCCGCGCGTCCTGCACGAGGCCTTCTATGTCGCCCAGCATGGCCGGCCGGGACCAGTCGTCATCGACATTCCGAAGGATGTGCAATTCGCCCGCGGCGAATATTTCGGCCCGAAGAATGTTGAGCACAAAACCTATCATCCACGCCTCGAAGGCGATCCGGCGAAGATCGAAGAAGCCGTGAGCCTGATGGCTGCCGCCAAGCGGCCGATCTTCTATACCGGCGGCGGCGTCATCAATTCGGGGCCGGAAGCCTCGCGGCTGCTGCGCGATCTCGTCGCCGTGACCGGCTATCCCGTGACCTCGACCCTGATGGGCCTCGGCGCTTTCCCGGCGCATGATCCGAAATGGCTCGGGATGCTCGGCATGCACGGGACCTACGAGGCCAATAATGCGATGCACGATTGCGATCTGATCATCGCCGTCGGCGCGCGGTTCGACGACCGCATCACCGGACGGCTCGATCAATTCTCGCCCGGCTCGAAGAAGATCCATATCGACATCGATCCCTCGTCGATCAACAAGAACGTCAAGGTCGATCTCGGCATCATAGGCGACTGCGCGCATGTGGTCGCGGCGCTGTTGGCGCGCTGGAAGGCGCGCGGCTGCCAGGCGGATGGCGCGACGTTGGCGAATTGGTGGGCGCAGATCGATACATGGCGGGCGCGCAAATCGCTCGGCTACAAGAACTCGAACAAAGTCATCAAGCCGCAATATGCGATCGAG
>JAJXZN010000189.1 GCA_021780015.1 Pseudomonadota bacterium | reverse complement strand
AATGCGGCGCGGCCGGAATTCCTGGCCCGTTGCGGCATCGAGAAGGCGCGGGCGTTGATCGTCACGATCGGCGCCACGCAGAGTTCGAGCGAGATCGTCGCCGCCGCGCGGCAGGTCAACAAGGACCTGACCATCGTCGCGCGTGCCCGCGATGCGGACCACGCCCGCGAGCTTTACGAACTCGGTGTCACCGACGCGGTGCCCGAGACGGTCGAAGCGAGCCTGCAATTGTCGGAAGCGGCTCTGGTCGATATAGGCATACCGATGGGCCTGGTGATCGCCTCGATCCATGCCAAGCGCGACGATTATCGCAAGGCTTTGCAGCCCGCGGTTGCGGCAATCGCGCGTGAATTCGGTGCGCGGCGGCATCGCCGCCTGCACGATCGTTGAAGCCTTAGAGCGGGATGCGAAAAAGTGTCCGCGGTTTTTCGCGACAATCCCGCTCTGAATTATTAGAATCGACCACGTTTATGATTTCGGGTCGCTTCGATCCGAAAGCATCGTGATCTAGCGAGACATCATGCCTCTCACCAATATGCCGCAGCCCTCGCCGTCGCGATTCGTGCGTGGCCTGCGCGATCTTGCCGGCGGCTATGACGTCATTCTTTGCGACGTCTGGGGCGTCGTCCATAACGGCGTCATGCAATATGAACAGGCAACAGATGCCTTGCGGCGTTTTCGTGAGGCGGGCGGCAGCGTCGTGCTCATCACCAACGCGCCACGTCCGCGTGCGCGCGTCGCCGATTTTCTCGATCATCTGAAAGTGCCGCGCGACGCTTATGACGGCATCGTCACCTCCGGCGATGTGACGATTTCGCTCATTCGCGAGCGCGAGGGACAGCCGCTTGCCTACATCGGGCCGCAGGAAGATACGGCGCTATTCTGCGAGGCGGAATCCGCCATGGACCAAAAGCTGCGGTTCGTCGATCTGGGCGAGGCTGCCTATGCCGTCTGCATCGGTCTCGAACGTGCGGAAAGCGAGACCCCGGCGGATTACGAGGCGCGCCTGCGGCTATTGCGCGAGCACCAGGCTGAATTCATCTGCGCCAATCCCGATATTGTCGTCGAAATGGGCGATAGGCTCGTTTATTGCGCCGGCGCGCTGGCGGAAAGCTACGAGGCCATGGGCGGCCGCGTCATCCAGGCCGGCAAGCCGCATGCGGAGATTTATGCGCGGGCGCTGGCGCTTGCCTCGGCAAAGCGTGGCGCGATCGATCGCAAGCGCGTGCTGGCGATCGGCGATTCTGCCCATACGGATATCAAGGGCGGCCAGGCGCAGGGGTTTGCCACCCTCTTTGTGACGAGCGGAATTCACCGCGCCGAATTGCACGCGGAAGGCGGCAACGGCCGGCTCAATGCCGCCGCCTTTCATCAGTTCTTCGACACTCTCGGCTTTGCGCCGACCGCGGTCGCGGCAGAATTGCTGTGGTGAAGACGATTTACGCGACGGCGGCCGTGGTGAAGACCGAATCGATCTTGGCTTTGAGCGTCGTCGCATTGAACGGCTTGACGATATAGTGACTGACGCCCGCCTTGCGTGCGGCGATCACGTTATCGGTCTTCGATTCCGCAGTGACCATGATGAATGGAACCTCGGCGAGGTCCTTGTCCTCACGGACTCTCTGCAGAAGCTGGAAGCCGGTCATCGGCTCCATGTTCCAATCAGAGATGATCAGCCCGTAAGGCTTGTCGTGGATTTTCTCCAGGGCTTCCGCACCGCTCGATGCCTCGTCGACATTGGTGAAGCCGATTTGGCCGAGCAGATTACGGATGATCCGCACCATCGTCTTGTAGTCGTCGACGATGAGGATCGGCAGTGACGGTTCCACAATCATTAAGTGCCTCCGGCCGGGCAACGGTCGGTTAATAAAAAGATATAGCGTCCGAGCAAAACCGCTTCGTTGACGCCGCGGTGATTAAACGTATCGCCGCTTGCGATTCCGTTAATTTAATGCGCTAGAAAAGCCTCTCCCGCCCGCGAATCTTGAAAAGAAAAAGTAAAGCATCCCCCGGCCGGGCTGTGGAGAACCGCGCGAGGCCCATGCTTGACGGATGACGGCTGGCGCGGCAGGGTCGCGCCGCTCGGCGGCAGGCTCCGCCTTCACTGGTCGCCATGGCTGATCCCCCCGCGTCGCCTTCGCCCTCGCGCTTTATCGTTGCGGTCGATCCGCACCAGCCGCCGCCCGGACTCGAAGGCGCGGTGGTTGCGATCGGCAATTTCGATGGTGTGCATCGCGGCCATGTCGCGGTCTTGAAGCGCGCCGAGGACATGGCCGCGCGGCTCGGGCGGCCCTGCGCGGTGCTGACCTTCGAACCGCATCCAGCCGATTTCTTTTTTAGAACGGATACAATCTTCAGACTGACGCCCGAAGAAACCAAGGCGGTCGCACTGTCGCGCATTGGCATCGACGGAATGATCGTGCTGAGCTTTGATGCCGCGCTCGCGGCCATGCCGGCGGAGGAATTCGTCCGCGACATATTGGTGCGGCGATTGCATGTCGGCGGCGTCGTCGCTGGCTACGATTTTCATTTCGGCAAA
>JAJXZN010000320.1 GCA_021780015.1 Pseudomonadota bacterium | reverse complement strand
CATCCGAGGCGCCGGAAAAAAGCCGCTCGACTACTTTCAATTGGCTCGGGTCGCGCGCGCCGGAGAGCCGCATATAGGCTTCGTTGGCATAAAGGATCTTGCCGGCGGCATCGGTGACGACGGCGCCTTCCGGCTCGCTGTCGCAGATCAGGCGGGTCAGATCGTTGCGCGCCGCCTGACCGGAAAATTGCAGGAAGCCGACCGCATAGCCGAACAAAGCGAAAATCCCGATGACCGCGAGCACGGTTAAAAGGCCGATGACCATCGTGCCCGCTTCATCCTTCGGCAGAATGGAAAAGGCGGCGATCGGCGCGACCAGACAGGCTGCGAAAAGCAGGACAAGACCGGGGCTGCCGGCGCGCTCCGTGCGGTCGAAAGCGGTTGTCGGCTGCTGGGTCAAATGTCACCTCGTCGTATGGCGTCGCCACCTACATACGGCAGATCATGATTCGGCAGAATGCGACCGGCAGCCGGGCTTTGCAATGCAAGCGGCGGGCTTTTCAGCAGGTCGGCAGTCGATGAGATCAGCGTGCGGCACTTGCGCAAAAGTTGCGTCACGTTAAGGTCATTGTTTCGAGGCGAGCGGTCGCTTCAGCCTGGCAGCATTAACCATTTGTTAACCTCCCGCCGGACGGCTCTGCCCCGGCGTGTTAAGGTAACCCAATTGAGGGCAATTTCGCGGTCCGCGGGTCAAGCTGGCCGGCTCCGTGAAAATGGCCTAAAGCGGCCGGAGAACCTGACGTCCCGGCCCATCCGAAGGATCAAGAGAGCTTATGCAAGCCTTGAGTTTGCTCAGTGGAAATAAGGCCCTGGCCTATGGCGCCGCCGCGATGGCCTTGATCGTCGCGGCCTTGCTGGTTCTGCTTGTCTTCCGCTTGGCCTTCGGCCGCCGCTTGCGGATGTCCGGCAGCCGCGGGCGGCAATTGCGGCTCGGCATTGTCGATGCTTTCGATCTCGACCGTCAGCGCCAGCTTGTCATCGTGCGGCGCGACAACACCGAGCACTTGATCATGATCGGCGGTCCCAACGATCTCTTGATCGAGTCGCAGATCGTGCGCGCCGAAGCGCGCGACGGCCGCCAGCAACGCGACAAGGACCGCGAGAAGGAGCGGCGCGAGAAGGATCATGTCGAAGCGGCGCAATTGCCCGCTGCGCAACCGCTGAAGCCGGCAGCGCTTGAACCGCAATTGCCGCTGCCCCCCTTCGTTCCCGAGGCGCCCGCACCTGAAGAACCCGTCGGCCCGCGGCAAATGCCGCCGCTCGCGCCCGTCACACCTGTGGCTGCCTCGGCGCCGGGCCAGCCCGCCGGACGCGCCCCGTTTTCGCCGATCGGTCCGCGCCGGCCGCCGGTGCGGCCCGAGACGAAGCCTGCCAGCGTCACGTCGGCGCCGCCGGCGGCTCCTTCTCCCGCAGCGGAGCCTGCCGTGCCGCCGGAGACGCAGCCCGCAGCCAAAGTGCCGGCCGGCCCTGCCACAGCGACGCCCGCGGCACCAGGTCTGGCGCGGTGGCGGCCAGGCCAGAGCCAGGGCACGGCGCAGCCGCGCCCCGCCGGCCCGACGTTCACGCAACCCGCGAAACCGAGCGAACCCGCATCACCGCCCGCGCCGGCCGAGAGCAAGCCCGCGACTCCACCCGGCCCGCCGGCCACGCCGCGCGCGCCCGAGAAGGCCGACACCGCCGCCGGCCAGCAAGCGGGCAACGAGGATCTGATGGTTTCGCTCGAAGAAGAGATGGCGAAGCTGCTGGGACGCGCTTCCGACAAATGACAGCGCCGGCCGCCGCGCGGCCGTGCGCGTTGCGCCTAATTCGCGGCGCTCGAATCGTCGCCGCTGTGATGGTGACGGCGCGGCGCGCCAACATCCACCGAATCATATTTCGACACATCGGAATCGCTGCTGGCGCCATCGCTATCGGCGTCTTCGCCCTTTATCTTCGGCATCTGATAGCCGCTCGGCGGCTGGGTCAGATATTGACGCGGCGGCTCGGCGCCGACCTTCAGCTTCGAAGTATCTTCGGCATGCGATTGGAACATCCCGCCCAAGTTCCCCCAGCCCTTGGCGAAGTTGACCAGGTCGGACGGGCCATAAAAGCAGATCGGCTTCCCCGCCTGATCGCTGCACGCCTCGCTCTCACCGGAAGCGTTCGGCTTTGTTTTATCGGCGTCGGCGACGAAGTCGCCGCTGCTGTCGTCAGAGCTTGAATCACTGGATGGCGCCGGCCGGCGGGAATCGGCTTCAGCCGCGGCGCGGGCCGAAGCGTCCGGATCGTGCGGCCAATTCGCCGGCGTCGCGGTCGCAGTCTGCGGCTTTGGCAAATCCATCTTGGGCGGCACAACCAGTGCGGGGCGCGGCGTATAATCGATCGTGCCGTCATCCGGCGAGGTTTGCTGCTTATGCCCGAGGCCGACCCAGCCCAGCATCGAATTCCACATATCGCCATCGGCGCGGGCCGGACCCGCGATGAGCACAGCGGCAAGCGCGACGCTGCCGGTCAGAGCGATGAAGCTGTGGGGCTTAGGTGAATCGAAGGCCAAGGCACTCTCCTTCGCCGCGTTCGGCAAACTTCCATTTTGCTATAGTTCACGGCGATTTGTGGGCAAGCCGGCCGTCTGCCCTACCGATCGCGCGGCTTTTCCGTGAGCCCCTCGAAAACCAAGAGGCCGACGCCGGCGCAGATCGCAACATCGGCCAGATTGAACACATACCAGGAAAAACTGCCGACATGAAAGTGATAAAAATCAGCGACATAGCCATAGGCTAGGCGGTCGGCGGCATTGCCCAGAGCGCCACCGATGATGAGCCCCAGACCAAAACCCGTGACCGCCAGCCGGGTCCGCCAGAGCCAAAGGGCCAGGCAGGCTGTCGCCACAAGAGCGATGGCAAGAAGCGCCCAGCGGCCGAAAGCCGAGTTGGTCGTCAATAGAGAATAGGAAATCCCCGGATTTTTGAGGAAGACCACGTCGAAGAACGGCGTCAGCCGGACCGGCTGGTGTGCGGCAATGTCATAGCCGAAGATCAGCCAGAGCTTGTTGGCCTGATCGAGCGCCAGCGTGGCGAAGGCAGTCAACAGGCCGATGGCCCGCACGCGGCCGGGTGAGATCTTGGCCTTCACCGCCGGCACGGCGTCGTCCGCCCGCGCGCTCATGGCCAGCGCCCCAGTGCCGCGAGTTCGCGCAGGGCCTGCGCGTCGCGCGGCGTGACGTCCGGAAATTCGGCATCGCTGCCGACGTACGGCGAGATTTTCCACGAGCGGGCGCATTTGCGGCCCGGCGCCTGCGCCGGTACCACGGCGACGCCGGCAACGTCCGGCAGGCGGAAGGCCTCTCCGGGCGCCTCCCCGGCTTCGATCGCAATGTCCGAGGTGATGCAGACCTCGGCGAAATCGACGCCGTCGAGCACTGTGCGCAAATCGGGATCGGCGATGAAAACGAGGGGCGCCGCCTCGAGCGACGAGCCGATGCGCTTCTGGCCGCGCTCGATCTCCAAAGCGCCGGTGACGACGGAGCGGACGCGGCGGATTTTTTCCCATTTTGCCGCCAGGGCATCGTCGCGCCAATCCGCCGGAATCGTCGGGAACGGTTCGAGATGGATCGAGACCGCCTCGCGATAGCGCGCAAGCCACGCTTCTTCGCAGGTGAAGGCGAGGATCGGCGCAAGCCAGAGAGTCACCGCGCGGAAAATGTGCTCGATCGCCGCCAGCGCGGCATGGCGCTTCAGGCTCGACGGCGGATCGCAATAGAGCGTGTCCTTGCGAATGTCGAAATAGAACGCCGAGAGATCGGTATTGAGAAAGGCCGAGAGACGCGCGACGACGCGCTTATAGTCGAAGCGCTGATAGGCCTCGCGGATGTCGGCATCGAGCTCGGCGAGGCGATGCAGCATCAGCCGTTCGAGCTCCGGCATGTCGGCAAAACGAACCTTCTTCGCCGCGTCATCGTAATGCGCGAGCGAGCCGAGCATCCAGCGGATCGTGTTGCGCAATTTGCGATAGGTCTCGACAAAGGTCTTGAGGATTTCCGGACCGATGCGCAGATCGTCGGAATAATCCGAGGCCGCGACCCAGAAGCGCAGGATATCGGCACCCGAATCTTTGATAACCGTCTGCGGGGCGACGACATTGCCGACCGACTTGGCCATCTTCTGGCCCTTGGCGTCGAGCACGAAGCCATGCGTCAGCACGGCATCGAAAGGCGCGCGGCCGCGCGTGCCGGAGCTTTCGAGCAGCGAGGACTGGAACCAGCCGCGATGCTGGTCGGAGCCTTCGAGATACATGACTTCGTCACGGCCGCCGTCGCGAATGCGCTTGATCCCGGCAAGACCCGGAAAATCCTTCGCATCTTCGAGCGTGAACGCATGGGTCGAGCCTGAGTCGAACCAGACGTCGAGCACATCGTCGATCTTGTCGAAATCCTCCGGCTTATAGTCCGGCGCCAGAAAGCGCGCTGCGGCGCCCGGCGCGAACCATGCGTCCGCACCCTCTTTCTCAAAAGCGTCCGCGATGCGCGCATTGACCCGCGCATCGACAAGAATGTCGCTCGTGCCCGTGCGGACGAAGATCGCGATCGGCACGCCCCAGGCGCGCTGGCGGGAGACGACCCAATCGGGCCGGTTTTCGACCATGCTCGTGATGCGGTTCTCGCCCTGCGCCGGATACCATTGCGTACGGGCGATTTCCTCGAGCGCGATGTCGCGCAGCGATGGCCCGCCGTTGCCGCCCTGCCGAGCCGCGCCCGCCTCGTGGCCAAGGCCATCGATGGGTTTATCCATCGCAATGAACCATTGCGGCGTGTTGCGGAAGATCAGCGGCTTCTTCGAGCGCCAGCTATGCGGATATTGGTGCTTGAGCCGACCCCGCGCGACCAGGGCGCCGGCGTCGATCAAAGCCTTGATGACGGCATCATTGGCATCGCCCTTGCTGCCTTTTTCGTCGATGACGCGGGTGCCGGTGAAGCCCGGCGCTTCCTCGGTCAGGAAGCCATCGGCATCGACCGTATAGGGGATGCGCGTATCGATGCCGCGCGCGGCAAGCTCACGGCCATGCGCCATCCAGATGTCGAAGTCCTCGCGGCCATGGCCCGGTGCCGTATGGACGAAGCCGGTGCCGGTATCCTCGGTGACGTGCTCGCCGTCAAACAAAGGCACGTCGAAGTCGTAGCCGAGGATTGTTCCGGCAAAGGGATGAGAGCAAACAGTATGTTCGATAAAACGATTTATTCGCGTTCTCGAAAAATCTCGGTACTTTTCCTGATATTCGACAACCTTCGCCGCCTTAAAAAATTCCCCTGCAAGGCTTTGTGAGAGTAAAAACTTGTCACCAACCTTGGCCCAATTACCCGTTGGCGCATCTAGAACCTCGTAGAGGCCATATCTGATCTTACTCGAATAAGAAATCGCGCGATTTGCAGGTATCGTCCAAGGCGTTGTTGTCCAAATTACAATTCTTGACGATTTAAAATCGTCTACAAAATTTCGTTCGCCCTCCGCTTCGGGCCAATGACTAAACTGCGAGATGTATTTTATTGGAAACGCCACATAAACCGTGTCCGAGACATGGTCCTCATATTCGACTTCGGCTTCGGCCAGCGCCGTCTTCTCGACCACGCTCCACATCACCGGCTTCGAGCCACGGTAAAGCGTGCCATTCTCGGCGAATTTCATGATCTCGCGGGCGATCTGCGCCTCGGCCGCAAAGCTCATCGTCTCATAGGGATGATCCCAATCGCCGATGACGCCAAGGCGCTTGAATTCCTCCCGCTGCACGTCGATCCAATGCGCGGCGAAGGCGCGGCACTGCCGGCGGAATTCGATGATCGGCACCTCGTCCTTGTTCTTGCCTTTGGCGCGATAGTCCTCTTCGATCTTCCATTCGATCGGCAGGCCGTGACAGTCCCAGCCGGGAACATAATTCGAATCCTTGCCCGCCATCTGCTGCGAGCGGGTGACGAGGTCTTTGAGGATTTTGTTGAGCGCGTGACCGATGTGGATGTTGCCATTGGCATAGGGCGGCCCGTCGTGCAGGACGAATTTCGCCCGCCCCTTTCCGGCTTCGCGCAGGCGCTGATAGAGGCCGATCTCGCGCCAGCGGGCGAGCAGCTCCGGCTCCTTCTGCGGCAAGCCGGCGCGCATCGGGAAATCGGTCTGCGGCAGATAGAGGCTTTTTGAATAATCCGGGCCTTCGGCCGTCTTGGCCGCCCGCGTCTGCTCGTTCATCTCTGCAAAGGCCTGATCGGGGTGCGGCCGTGCCGCGGAAGAAGCTGCGTCGCCCGGCGGCGCGAAGTCAGGCGCCGGCCGGGTTGATAATTCGGGCCGCGGATGAAGCTTTTCTGAACATCTGCGCCTTCTAGACCATTCGCGGCGGCGTGCAAACCGTTTGGCGTCAGCCGACGCTCTTCAATCGATCTGGCGCGCCGCGCGCCAGAGCAACCATTGGCGGCGCCATTGCGGCAGTTCGATCGGCGTGACGAGCGGATCGTAGCCCGGCTTTTCCATCTGCCGCAAATAGGCTTCGCAGAGCGCCGCCGGCAGGAAGGCCGCCGCCGCCAGGCCGGTCCGGGCGGCCGGATCCGCCGCGAGCGCGGCCAGATGGCGGCGTGCCAGCGCCCGCAGCTTGGCCAAAGCGGCATCGCGTGCCGCCCTGTCGGCGCGCAGATCGGACCCGGCATAAAGTTCGCGCGGCACATAGGTCTGCCCCGCTGCGACCTGCCACGGCAGGCCGCGCAAAAGGCCCGTCACCGCATAAGCGATGCCGGCATGGCGCGCCGCTTCCGCGACCTCCGCCGCGGGATCGAGGATCAGCGCTGCAAGCCGAAAAAGCTGGCCCGCCGTCGCTTCGGCATAGGCTTCGAGCGCGGCAACGCTCGGCATCGGCGCGTCATAGAGATCGAACAGCCGCGCATCGATCAGGCTGACGAGTTTTTCGGGCGGCAGGCTGAAGCGTGCGATCGTATCGAGGAGCGCCCCAGCCACCGGCGCATCGTCGGCGCCGCGCTCGCCATGGAGCACGTCGCGCCACCATTGGAAGCGGATTTCGCCGAGGATCGGCTCGCGCGCGCGCTGGCGGACGCTGGCGATCTCGTCGCTGAAGGCATAGAGCGCCATGACATGCGGCCGCAGCGTTCCGGGCAGAAACAGACAGGCGAGCCAGCGGTCCTTGTCGTCGCGGCGCAGCAGCGCGTCGCAATGGGCATAATCGGCCGTGCGGTCCATCGCCATCTAGGCCACGGCGATGAGTGCGGCCGCGACGCGGCGGTTCTCGCCCAGCAGGATCGAATAGGTGCGCGCTGCGGCGCCGGTCGCCATTGGCTCGCCCCGAATGCCGGCGGCGTGCAGAGCTTCACGCAGATCCTTGGCAAGCGGGCGCAATTCGACGCCGGTGCCGATCAAGAGATGGTCGATCGCGCCGCGCGGTTCGGTGAAGACCTGACCGAGGGCGACGGCCGAGAGTTCCTCGGGGCCGGTCACATCCCAGGCATAAATGCCGGAGGGCAACGCCAGAATAGAGCCGCGATGCGACATGCCGCCGAAGCGGAAGCCGTAGCTGCCATAGCCTTCGATCAGGTGCCGGCCGGGCAAAAAGCCTGAATATTTCTGGCCGGACATGGCGCTCCTCGAAGCCGCGTCATTGCGAGCGAAGCGAAGCCTCGCAAAGACGCGCCCAAATCAGGCGGTCTTTACGGCACCCGGCTTGGCTTTCGAATCTTTTGCATCTTTCGCATCGGTCGGCGCCGGTTCGGCGCTCACATTGCGCAGGCCGAGATAGATCAGCATGGGCGAGCAGATGAAGACCGACGAATAGGTCGCAACGCAAATGCCCCAGATCATCGCCAGCGAGAAAGAGCGGATCACTTCGCCGCCGAAAATGACGAGCGACAGAAGCGCCAAGAACACCGTCGTGGCGGTCATGATCGTGCGCGGCAGCACCGCATTGACCGAGACGTCGATCAACTGGTCGGTCGGCATCTTGCGATATTTCTTCAGCATCTCGCGGATGCGGTCGAGGACCACGACCGTTTCGTTGAGCGAATAGCCGACGATGGTCAGGATCGCGGCGATCGATGTCGTGTTGAACTCGAGCCGGGTCAGCGAGAAGAAGCCGACGGTCAGCAGGAGATCGTGCATCGTCGCGATGATGGCGCCGATGGCGAACTGCCATTCGAAGCGGAACCAGAGATAGCACAGCACGGCGATGATCGAGATGACGACGCCGAGGGTGCCCGACTGCACCAATTCGCCGGAGACGCGCGGGCCGACGACCTCGACGCGGCGGAAATCATATTGCTTGCCGAGGGCGTTTTTGACGGCCGCGACCGTCTGCTCCTGCGCCGCGGCGCCCTCCTTCGGCACGCCGAAGCGCAGCAGCACATCGGACGGGCTGCCGAAGCCCTGAACCTCGATATCGCCGCTCTTCAGCTTGCGCATTTCCGAGCGGACGCTGGCGATATCGGCGGCGCCCGACTTGGCGCGCAATTCCATCAGCGTGCCGCCGGAGAAATCGATGCCGAAATTCATGCCGAGCGTCAGGAACAGCACGACCGACACGATCGACATCAAAGCCGAGAAGGGATAGCTCACGCGGCGGAACCGCATGAACGGGAACTTGGTATTCTCCGGGGCGAGGCGCAGAAGCTTCATCACAAGACCTTAGATCGGCAGCTTCGTCGGCCGCTTATACTGATACCATAGCGCGATCATCATCCGCGTCATCGTCACCGCAGTGACGATGGTGGTTAGAATGCCAAGCGCAAGCGAAACGGCAAAGCCGCGCACCGGACCCGTGCCGAGGAAATAAAGGATCGCCGCGGCGACAAACATCGTCACGTTCGAGTCGACGATGGTGGCGAACGCCCGCTTGAAGCCGGCGTCGAGCGCCGAGATGATCGAGCGGCCGGCATGCGCCTCCTCGCGGATGCGCTCATAGATCAAGACGTTGGAATCGACCGCCATGCCGATCGTCAGCACGATGCCGGCGATGCCGGGCAGCGTCAGCGTCGCGCCAAGCAGAATAAGGCCGGCGAAGATGAAGGCGATATGCACGAGGAGCGCGATATTGGCGAAAATGCCGAACGTGCCGTAGGTGATCAGCATATAGAAGAGAACCAGCGCGGCGCCGACGAAGGCAGCGCGCTTGCCGGCATCGATCGAATCCTGGCCGAGACCCGGGCCGACAGTGCGCTCCTCGACGATCGTGAGCTTCGCCGGCAAGGCGCCGGCCCGCAGCAGGATCGCCAGATTATTGGCTGATTCGACGGTGAAATGGCCGGAGATCTGGCCCGAGCCGCCGGTGATCGGCCCGAGGATGCGCGGCGCCGAGATCACCTTGCCGTCGAGTACGATGGCAAACGGCCGGCCGACATTGGCGGAGGTGACTTCGCCGAAACGTTCGCCGCCGCGGATGTTGAAGCGGAACTCGACGATCGGCTCGCCGGTGCGTTGGTCGAAGCCCGGCTGCGCATCGGTCAAATCCTCGCCCTGGACCATGACCTGCTTCTCGACCGGCAATTTGCCCGGCTCGTCGGTCTGATCGAGCATTTCATAATCGTTGGGGTCTTCCCCCGGCTGAGCGACGAGGCGGAATTCGAGCTTCGCGGTCGTGCCGAGAATTTCTTTGAGTTTTTCCGGATTTTGCAGCCCCGGCACTTCGACGAGAATGCGATCGTCGCCCTGGCGCTGGATATTGGGCTCCGTCGTGCCGAGGGCATCGACGCGGCGGCGCAGAACCTCGATCGATTGATCGACGGCGTGGCGGACCTTGTCTTGGATCGCCGTATCCGTCACGAGGAGTTGAATGGTGCCGTTGCCCTGATCCTTGACGCGGAGCGGCTGTACCGTCGGGCCGGCCATG
>JAJXZN010000123.1 GCA_021780015.1 Pseudomonadota bacterium | reverse complement strand
TTCGACGCGCTGAGACTCGAGCTTGGCGATCTCGGCGACGAGATGGTGCGGATCGAGCACGACGCCGTTGCCGATGACGGAAAGTTTCCCCGGCCGCACGATCCCCGAGGGCAGAAGCGCGAGCTTATAAGTCTGATTGCCGATGACGAGTGTATGGCCGGCGTTATGGCCGCCTTGAAAGCGCACCACGACGTCCGCTTCGAGCGACAGCCAATCGACGATCTTGCCCTTGCCTTCGTCGCCCCATTGGGCGCCGACCACCACCACATTCGCCATCGCGCGCGGAATTCTCCTGAAAGCTCAAACGAAAAACCCCGGCGCAACCTGCAACGGCAGCACCGGGGCTCATTGCGCCGACCCCATACACGAGGCCGCCTGCCGAGTAAAGGCGGGCCGTGGTTTCGCCGCGGAGGGCGTGCCCGCACCGCGTTGTGAACGCGTTATGAAAAAGCCATGTGCGCCGTCGATACGAAGAGAAGAACTGGAGCCGCAATCATGATCCCAGACCAGCGCCCCGACCCGCGGGCTGGAAAAAGCGTCGCCGCCATGGGTCTCGCCGCGCTCGGCGTCGTCTTCGGCGATATCGGCACGAGCCCGCTCTATACGCTGAAGACCGTCCTCGACGTCACCGGCGGCTCGAGCCAGCATACCGTGCTCGGGGTCCTGTCGCTTCTCGTCTGGACGCTCATCATCGTCACCTCGATCAAATATGTCTCCTTCGCCATGCGCATCGATAACGACGGCGAAGGCGGCATATTGGCGCTGATGTCGCTGCTCGGCATCAAGCGCCAGCATCGTCCGTTCATCATCGCGATCGGCCTTGCCGGCGCGGCGCTGATCTACGGCGACGGCGCCATCACCCCGGCGATCTCGGTGCTGTCGGCCCTCGAAGGGCTGCAAATCGCGGCGCCCCATCTGCACGATTTCATCTTGCCGCTGACGGTTGTGATCCTCATTGCGCTTTTCGCCGCGCAGCCGCTCGGCACGGCCAAGATCGGCCGCGCCTTCGGCCCGGTGATGCTCATCTGGTTCGTCTCCATCGCGGTGCTTGGCCTTGCGGGTCTGATGCGCCATCCCGGCGTGCTCGTCGCCTTGAGCCCGACTTATGCGGCGAGCTTTCTCGTTCACGGCGGCTGGGTCTCGTTTCTGGTGCTCGGCGCGGTTTTTCTCTGCGTGACCGGCGCCGAAGCGCTTTATGCCGACATGGGCCATTTCGGCGCCGGCCCGATCCGCATCGCCTGGTCGGCCGTCGTCTTTCCAAGTCTCATCCTGAATTATGCCGGACAGGCCGCGCTCGTTGCCTCCGGCACGCCGACCAAGGACAATATTTTCTATCAACTCTGCCCGTCGCAATTGCTGATGCCGTTCATCGTGCTCGCGACACTTGCCACCATCATCGCCAGCCAATCGATCATCTCCGGCGCGTTTTCGATGACCAAGCAGGCGATCAACCTCGGCTGGCTGCCGCGGCTCAAGATCACCCAGACCTCGAAGGAAGGCGCCGGCCAAATCTATGTCGGTACGGTGAACTGGATTTTGATGGCGGCGACGATCGGCCTCGCCCTCGCCTTCAAGAAGTCGGACAATCTCGCGTCCGCCTATGGAATCGCGGTCTCCGCCACGATGTTGATGACGACGTTTCTGCTCTTCATCGCGATGCGCGAAGTCTGGGGCTGGAGCCTTGCCGCGGCCGGTGCCGTGGCCGGCTGCTTCTTCATCGTCGATGCCAGTTTCTTCCTGGCCAACATGACGAAAATCGCCGACGGCGGCTATGTGCCGATCGCCCTCGCCGCTCTGGTCTATGGCGTGATGCAGCTGTGGCACAGGGGCATGACGGCGCTCGCGGCGCGGACGACCGCGGCTTCGATTCCCGTCTCCGACTTTTGCGCCGACTTGCAAAGAAATAATATCATCCGCGTACCCGGCACGGCGATATTCCTGACGCGGTCGCGGACCGCAACGCCGCCGATCATCGTCTGGTATGTGCGCGCCATGCGCAGCCTGCACGCCCAAATCGTCGCCATTTCCATCGTCATGGAATCGAGGCCCTATGTGAGCAGCGCCGAGCGCGTCGCGATCGAAGAACTCGGCCCTGGCTTCTGGCGCGTGACCGCCCATTACGGCTTCATGCAGAGACCCAACATGACGGGCTTGACGAAGGCCATCCACGACAAGGACCCGCGGATCGATATTTCCGACGTCGTCTATTACATCGGCACCGAAACCGTGGTGCCGAGCAAAGACCGCAAGACCGCCATGCCGCGCTGGCAGGAGGCGATCTTCGCGGCGATGGAGCGCAACGCCGCGCATCTCGGCGATTTTCTGCAGCTTCCGCCCGAGCAGGTGATCGAAATCGGCCGGCAAATTCCGATTTGATTCGATCGCCGACGTCTAATGCGCGGCGGCCGTCTTCGCCGCTTGCGATAGGTCGAGGGACGGCGAGGCCGCAGTGCGCATGTCGTCGAGCATATGCCGCCGCTTGGCCAGGAAATAGAAACCCGACGCATAAAGGTGCAAGGCGCGCGCTTCGTTGCCGTGGGCGAGG
>JAJXZN010000033.1 GCA_021780015.1 Pseudomonadota bacterium | reverse complement strand
CGTCGCGCGGCTCGCTGAAGCGACCGGGGTCAGCTGCGTTCCGGTCGCGCTCAATTCCGGGCTGTTCTGGCCGCGCCGCCAGTTCATGCGCCAGCCCGGGACCATGGTCGTGGAATTCCTGCCGCCGATTCCGGCAACGCTCGACAAAGACACGTTCATGCAAAGCCTTGAAAGCCGGATCGAGACCGCCAGCGACCGGCTGATCGCCGAGGCTTTGGCCAAAGATGCAAGCCTCGCCCGTCCGTCCGCGGCGGCGGGGCTTTCGCGGAGCTGACTGGACCGTTGCCGTTCGGCTTGACCCGGTTTCTGGGATTTGTTCCAATTTTGTTCTTGCGAATCACGCAGTATTGAGTGCATGGAATCGATCATGACGATCATCAAAGGACCGCAGGCGAGCCTCTGTCCAAGGACCGAGAGCTCCTGCGGCGACTCTGCCCGAGCCATGTCGCTCTTGTTCCTGTTGCGGCGCTGGCGCGCCAAGAATGCCGGCCTGGCTGCGGCGCCGCGCGCCAAGCCTGAGGATGCGCCGTCGAGCAATACGGCGCTCGCAAGCCTTGTCGGCGGCGACTTGGCGGAGCGGTTTCATGCTTGGCTTGGCCGTTCCGGCCGGCGCTATATCTGCTCGGTCTTTCCGGTCGATCGGCGCGACAGCGAGGGTGGCCTGCCCGATTTCGCCGAGGCGATCGTCATCGCGGTCAAGGCCGATGCAGCGGGGCAGCGCCGGGTCGTCGGCTTCTGCCAATGCGAACATGGCGCCGGCCCCGTCGCCCGCCATGCGTTCGTGAGCGCCGCCATCGCCGCGGGCGCGCAGCAATGGCATGTCCATCTTCTGACCGCCGATCCGCAGAAGCGCCGCGCCGCGATTGAAGATATCGAGGCGCTCTGTCAGCCGACCCGCGGCCTCGTGCCGGCTTGAGCGCCGCGCGGCTGCTTCGGACGTGACTGACGCTTAATCTGCCGCCGTGGCAGCAAATTCCTTCGCGAGCCAGTCGAGCACGGCGTCGGCAATGCCGAGTTCGGCGAGATGGGCCTGGGTGGCGCGGACGTAGTCCGGATTCGCACCGGAGACGCCCTGGCCTTGCGCGACAAGGCGGATGATAGCGTCGCGCTCGAGCCGGCCGGCGTATTGAAGATGATTGCGGTCGACCGCATAGGTCAAAACCGTGACGCTGCCGCCGTCATCGAGTTCGGCATCCAAATTCACTTCGCGATAGACGGACGTGACCTGCTCGCGCGCCCGCAGATAGGCGATCGTTTCGTCGCGATGGTCCGCGGCGACGCGGAAAGCGATGCCGCGGCAGGAGCCGCCGCGGTCAAGCCCCAGCACGAGGCCCGGACGCTCCGGTGTGCCGCGGTGGACATGCGAGTAGACGCAGAGCGCGCGGTGATAGCCGCGGACGCGCGCCATTTTGCGTGCCAGGTAAGGGAAGCCCGGCCGCCACATCAAGGAGCCGTAGCCAAAGACCCATAGATCATCCATATCATTGAAATTTAGGCGAGATATTTGGCGCTGTAACGGTGGCGCGACGCCAGACCAACAAAATTCCTCCGGATTTGTGCTTTTCCGCTAGATCTCGCGTTTGGCCAGAACCAGGAGAAGCCGCATTGGAGAGCCGTCCGACCATCGCCGCCGTGCCGGCCCGCAAGCGGGTGTCGCCGTTGCTCTGGCTTTTGGGCCTTTTGATCGTCGCCGGGCTCGGCTGGTCGGGTTTCTGGGCTTTTGCCGCCAGCCAGACGGGTCAGGCGCTCGAAGCCTGGGTGGCGCGCGAAAAAACTTTCGGCCGTATCTGGTCTTGCCCCAATCCGAAGATCGGCGGCTATCCGACAGCCATCGCGATCACCTGCCCGTCGCCGCGCTTCGACGGGCTGATCTTCGGCCACACCTATAGCGGCACATTGCAAGGTTTTTACGTGACGGCGCCGCTCATGCAGCCGCGCGACATCAGCGTTTCGGCGGACTCGCCTTTCGCCGCCGTTTCCAAGGACGACAAGGTCAATTTCCAGCTCGCCTGGAGCCATCTGAACGTGCGCCTCAACGGCCTGCCGCAGGACCTCTGGCAGGCGGCTGTCGATGGCCGGGATTTTGTGCTTCATGGCGGCGCCGGTGCGCTCGCCTTCGGCGGCAAAGTGAACGATGCCGTAATCACCGCCGCGCAACGCGCAGGCCAAGATGGCCAGACCCTCGATTTCAACGTCATCTTGAACGGCGCGACATTGCCGGCGATCGATCAGATTCTTGGGCCGGGCACGCCGGCCGACGTCGCCGCGCAAGGCAGCGTCACCAAGGCCGATTTCGAGACGGGTCTGACGCCGGCGCAAAATCTCGACCGCTGGCAAGCCGCCGGCGGGCGCGTCACTCTCGCCTCGGTCAGCTTGACGCGCGGCGATACGAAATTCGTGGCACGCGGCAGCTTCGCGCTCAATGCCGCGCATCGGGTGGACGGCCATTTCGATACCAAGAGCAGCGGCCTCGAACCGGTCATGCAGCACTATGGCATCGATCCGGGCTTGCTCAGCTTCGGCGCATTGCTCGGCAATTTGCTCAGCGGCCATTCGAACGAGCCGCAGCAGCCAGCGGTGCTGCATCTGCCGGTCGATATCGACGATGGCCGCATTGCCGTCGGGCCGATCCGCACCAGCCTCAAGCTGCCGCCGGCTTATTAGCTCAGGCCTCGTCGTCGCGGTGGCGGCCAAAGTCGGGCGCGGCGATCTCCTGGCCTTCCTCGATAATGCCGCGGCGGATCGCGCGGGTGCGGGTGAAGAGGTTGAACAACCCTTCGCCGTCGCCGTTGCGGATCATTCGTTGCAGCGCCGTCAAATCCTCGGTGAAGCGGCCGAGCGTTTCGAGCACCGCCTCCTTGTTGTTGAGGAAGACATCGCGCCACATGGTCGGGTCAGACGCGGCGATGCGGGTGAAGTCGCGGAATCCGCCGGCGGAGAACTTGATCACCTCGGATTGGGTGATGGCCTCAAGATCGGCGGCCGTGCCGACGATGTTATAGGCGATCAAATGCGGCAGATGACTGGTGATCGAGAGCACCAGATCATGGTGCTGCGGCGTCATGATCTCGATATTCGCTCCGGCCGCGGCCCAGAATTCGGCAAGCCGCTTCACCGCCTTCGCGTCGGCGCCGTCAGGCGGCGTCAGAATGCACCAACGATTGACGAACAGGGTCGCAAAGCCGGCGGCGGGGCCCGATTCTTCCGTCCCGGCGACGGGATGCGCCGGGATGATCGCAACATGCGGCGGCAGGTGCTTCGTCAGAGCTGCAAGCACGGCGCTTTTGACCGAGCCGACATCGGAGACGATGGCGCCGGGCTTGAGATGCGGCGCAATCTCCTGCGCGACCGCGGCCATGGCGCCGACGGGCACGCAGAGGATGACAAGGTCGGCATCGGCTACCGCCTGCGCCGCTGTTTCGGCGACCGTATCGGCGAGGCCAAGCTCGGTGACCTTGGCGCGGACCGTGGCCGAGGCATCGCCTGCGACGAGCACGCGCGCGAGTTTCTTCCGCCTGATGACGCGCGCCAGCGACGAGCCAATGAGGCCGATGCCGATCAAGGCGACGCGGTCGAAGAGCGGCGCCGCGAGCGGGGCGCCCAAGCCGTCAACCACGCTGGGGATCCTTTGCGGTTTTTGCCTGCACGAAACCGGCGAGCGCGGCGACGACAAGGCGATTGGCCTCCTCCGTGCCGACGGTCAGTCGCAGGCATTGCGGCAGAGAATAGGTCTCGACCGCCCGCAAGATCAGCCCGCGCTTCGACAAGAAGGCGTCCGCGGCGCGGGCTTCGTCCGCATCGTTGAAATGCAGCAGCAGAAAATTGGCGACGCTTGGCGTCACCGGAATGCCGAGCGCAGTGATTTGGTCGCGCAGCCAGGCGAGCCATTGCGTGTTGTGCGCGATCGATCGCGCGATATGCGGCTCGTCAGCGAGAGCGGCGATGCCGGCGCGCATCGCCGGCGTGTTGATGTTGAACGGGCCGCGCAGCCGGTTGATCGCATCGGTGATTGCCGGCGGCGCATAGCACCAGCCGAGCCGCAGCGCCGCGAGGCCGTAGATCTTCGAAAAGGTCCGCGTCATCACGACATTATTGCGCGTGCGGGCGAGTTCGAGGCCCGGCTCATAATCCGCGCGGGTCACGAATTCCGCATAGGCCGCGTCGAGAATCAACAGCACATGCGGCGGCAAGGACTCGGCGAGGCGCGTGATCTCGCGGGCTGGCAGATAGGTGCCGGTCGGATTGTTGGGATTGGCGAGGAAGACGATCTTGGTCTTCGGCGTCACCTTGGCGAGGATCGCATCGACATCGGCGGTGAGACCGACCTCGTGGGCGACGACCGGCGTGCCGCCCGCCGCGAGAATGGCGATGCGGTAGATCGAAAAGCCGTGCTTCGTATAGATGCCCTCGTCGCCGGGGCTCAAAAAGGCATAGGTCAAAAGGAAGATCAGTTCGTCCGAGCCGGCCCCGCAGGTGATCTGCGCCGCATCGACGCCGTGCCGTGCGGCGATGGCCTCGCGCAGCGCATGCACCGAGCCGTCCGGGTAGATGGCGAGCGCGTCGGCGGCCGATTTCGCGGCATCGATTGCACGCGGGCTCGGCCCCAGCGCCGATTCGTTCGACGACAGCTTGAAGATCTTGGCCGTGGTCGCGGCGGCGGCCTTGCCCGGAACATAAGGCTCGATCGCCAGCACGCTCGCGCGGGGCTGCGGCGCTGCGGCGATATCGGAAGACGTCATCTTTGCGGGCTCCAAATGGTCGCGCTCCAAATGATCGCGTTCATGCTCGCGCACCGGCGGCGCGGAGACGAAACGTTGCGCTAGCTGGCTCTGACAAAATCAAAACGCGCGGCATGGCTGCCGATTTCCGTCAAATCCGATGGCGTCATTCCACTCCCGGCCAAAGTTTCACGCAGCGCCGCGGCTGAAAGCGTGCCCGGCGCGGCGAGGAGCAGGGCGCTTTGCTGCGGCGCTCTGGCGATGATTTCCACACCAGTCCCGTGCAAAGACGGGTCGATGTCATACCAATGGCCGCGCCAATCGCCGAGCGTCGCGGCATAAAGCACGACATCGCGGGCGGCGCCGTCCTCGACCGGCTTGGCGATGACGAAGAGCGGCGTGCCGGCGGGATGGTCATGGCGCTCGACGAAGGGCAGCCGGGCAATGATCTTCGGCGCCGTGGGCGCTGTCAGGTGCCACCACCAAGCGCCCGCCGCCGGACCCGCTTCAACCGGGACGAGGCCAAGGTCGCCCGACGCCTCGGCAACGGCTCCGACGACCGCGGCAACGCCTTGATGCGCGATATAGGGAACGGTGAAGCCGAAGTGGAAGCGGCAGCCGTCGCGCATCTGCGGGTCGCCGCCGGAAATGTCGGCATGGACGCTGTAATTCGCCTGCACGAAGGTGAAGGTCGAAATGATGATCCGCCAGATGCTTTCCACCTTGTCGAGCGGTAGAATGCCTTTATGGCGTTCGACGAGCCGGCGCATCATTTCGGCTTCGCGGCCGGGCCGGAAGGCGCTGCCGCCACCGGTCCGGGCCTTCACCGCAATCAGCCGGTCGATGATCTCGCCGCGCTGCATGAGCATTTCATGCAGGCAGGCGTCGATCCGGTCGATCTCGTTGCGCAGATCGGCCAAGGTTTCGGGGGTAGGGCGTCTTTCAAGCATCATGGCATCGCATCTTTGCGGACTTCTCTTAAAGAGAATCGCGCCGGGGCGAAACGCTTTTCCGGTTGCGTCCGGGGCGCGGCAAGGCCCATCGCTCCAAGCTGGCGACTGTGCATCGACATACCTAAATCCAACGCGTGAGGCGCTTGCCCGCCGCCCGGCGCCGCTTGACACCGGCTTTGCGGCACTTCTATAAATCGGACGCAGTGTTCGTCAAAGCGAACAAAAGGTTCATTGTGACAATTGTCCCCACCCAGAAGGCCCTGAGCCAGCTCGAAGCGGATGCGCCGCATAGCCTCGTCGTACGCTTCGGCGCCGATCGGCCGCTGAAGATGGACGCCGGCGTCGATCTCGGCCCGCTGCAGATCGCCTACCAGACCTACGGGACGCTCAACCCGGCAAAATCGAACGCCATCCTGATTTGCCATGCGCTGACCGGCGATCAACATGTCGCGAGCACGCACCCGATCACCGGCAAGCCCGGCTGGTGGGAAGTCATGATCGGGCCGGGCAAACCGATCGATACGGACCGCTATTTCGTCATCGCCTCGAATGTCGTCGGCGGCTGCATGGGCACGACGGGCCCGGCTTCGACCAATCCCGCGACCGGCCGCGCCTTCGGCCTCGATCTGCCGCTCGTCACGATCCGCGACATGGTTCGCGCCCAGGCCATGCTGATCGATCATCTCGGCATCGAGAGCCTGTTCGCGGTCATCGGCGGCTCGATGGGCGGCATGCAGGTGCTGCAATGGGCGGCGAGCTATCCGGAGCGCGTCTTCGCCGCCATGCCGATCGCGACCGCGGCGAAACATTCGTCGCAAAACATCGCCTTCCACGAAGTCGGCCGCCAAGCGGTGATGGCCGATCCCGAATGGCACAACGGCCGCTATCTCGACGCCGGCGACATCCCCACCAAGGGCCTCGCCGTCGCGCGCATGGCCGCGCATATCACCTATTTGTCGCAGGAAGCGCTGCAGCGGAAATTCGGCCGCAAGTTTCAGGATCGCGCCGCGCCGACCTTTTCCTTCGACGCGGATTTCCAGATCGAAAATTATCTGCGCTATCAGGGCACGAGCTTCGTCGATCGTTTCGACGCCAACTCCTATCTCTATGTCACGCGCGCCTGCGACTATTTCGATCTCGCCGAAGACTACGGCGGCTCGCTCGCCGCGGCCTTCAAGGGGACGAAGACGCGCTTCTGCGTCGTCTCCTTCGATTCGGACTGGCTTTATCCGACCTCGGCCTCGCGGGCGATCGTCCATGCCTTGAACGCCGCTGCCGCGTCGGTGTCTTTCGTCGAGATCAACACCGACCGCGGCCACGACGCCTTCCTCCTCAACGTTCCGGAATTCTTCGCCACGACGCGCGGCTTTCTCGACGCTGCGGCGCGTGCGCGCGGCATCGCGCCGGCGGCCAAGGGGTAGCGCGTGGCGGATAACGGAGCACGCACCGCCGTCATGCTCTCGCAGACGGCCCGCATCGACCTTCTCGTCGTTGCCGATATGGTCGCGCCGAAGAGCCGCGTGCTCGATGTCGGCTGCGGCGACGGCACCTTGCTGCGGCTTCTCGCGGAAGAGCGCGGCGTCGATGCGCGCGGCATCGAGCTGTCGCAAAGCGGCGTCAACGATTGCGTCGCCAAAGGGCTTTCCGTCATTCAGGGCGACGCCGATACAGACCTCGCCGATTATCCCGACGATGCCTTCGATTATGTGATCTTGTCGCAGACCTTGCAGGCGACGCGCCGGCCGCGCGCGGTGCTTGAACATATGCTGCGCATCGGCCGTCACGCGATCGTCTCGTTCCCGAATTTCGGCCATTGGCGCATCCGCGCGCAGATCGCGCTCGCCGGCCGGATGCCGGTTACGAAAAGCTTGTCGGCTTCATGGTACGAGACGCCCAACATCCACTTTTGCACCATCCGCGATTTCATTGGCCTCGTCGACGAGATCGGCGCCAAGACCGAGCGCTCGATCGCGCTCGACCATCAAGGCCGGCCGCTGCGCGTCGGGGCGCCCTGGTGGGTCCTGAACCTGATCGGCGACCAGGCGGTATTCGAATTGTCGCGGCGGAACTGACGGACGCGCTTCACCTGAAACCAACCGGCAACGGCCGCGTTAGAGGTGATTGTGCAGGTCTAGCGCGAGGCGGTCTTGGACAAATCCGCTCCGACCCAATCGCGGCGCTTCAACCCGGCGTCGCTCGATGCGCTCAATTTCTTCCTCGCCGATGTGCGCACGGGCTTTGGTCCCTATCTCAACGTTTTCCTCGTTACGGAACGGCATTGGAGCCAGTCGGACGTCGGGCTTGTGACGACGATCGGGGGGCTGCTTTCGATTCTTGTCCAGACGCCGGTCGGCGCGATGATCGATGCAACGCGGGCAAAACGCGCGTTGATCGTCGGCGCGCTTGTTCTCATGGCGTTGGGTCCGCTTGCGGTTTTTCTCTGGCCGCAGTTCCGCCCGGTCATGATCGCCAATGCGTTCGTGATGACCGTCGGCGATGTCTTTCTCCCCGCGGTCGCGGCGCTGACCTTGGGCCTTTATCGGCGCCAGGATTTGGCGCGGCGCCTGGGGCGCAATTCGGCTTTCGATCATGCCGGCAATATCGCGTTCGCTCTGGTTGCGGCGGTCATTTGCTATTATTTTTCACAGCGGGCGGTCTTTGTTCTTGCCCCCGTCTTTGCTGCATGCGCGGCCGCGTCGGTTCTGGCGATCCCGGCCGATGCGATCGATTTCGAGCGCGCGCGCGACGCCGAGATTGGCGCAGGCGAGGCGTCCCATGTCGCCGGTTATTCAATTCTCATTCAATCACGCCCGCTTGTCGTTTTCGGATTTTGCGCGCTGCTGTTTCATCTCGCCAACGCGGCGCTGCTGCCGCTTGTCGGCCAGGAACTGGCTTTGCAACATCCGCGCGAAGCGACAGCCATGGTCTCGACCTGCATCATCGCCGCGCAAGGCGTCATGCTGCCGATCGCCTTGCTCGTCGGCCGCAACGCCGATTCTTGGGGCCGTAAGCCGCTTTTTCTTGCCGGTTTTGCCGTGCTGCCCCTGCGTGCCGTGCTCTATACATTTTCCGACAACAGCGTCTGGCTGATCGGGGTGCAATTGCTCGATGGAGTCGGCGCCGGCATTTTCGGTGCCCTCACGCCGTTGGTGATCGCCGATATCATGCGTGGAACCGGCCGCTACAATCTGGCGCAGGGCGCGATCGCGACGATGCAGGGAATCGGTGCGGCGCTCAGCGGGCTTGCCGCCGGCGTAATCGTCGATCATCTCGGCTATCGTTGGGGATTTCTTACCTTCGGCGCGCTGGCGGGCATCGCGTTCGCGGTCTTTCTGATCGCGATGCCCGAAACGGCCGCAAGACGCGGCCAATGAAACGCCGCCGCCATCCGGCCGTTTATTTGGCCGCCTTGGCGCGTTTCAGCCCTTCGAGGATCAGTGCGCGGCCCTCGGCTGCGTCGCCCCAGCGCAGGATCTTCACCCATTTGCCGGGCTCGAGATCCTTATAATGGCTGAAGAAATGCTCGACCTGTTCCAGCGTGATTTGCGGCAGATCGGTATAGTTGTGAATCTTCTCGTAGCGCGTCGTCAGCTTCTGCGACGGCACGGCGATGATCTTCTCGTCGCCGCCATGCTCGTCCTGCATCAGCAATACGCCGACGATCCGGCAATTCATCACCGCGCCGGGCGCGATGGCGCGCGTATTGACCACCACCACATCGCAGGGGTCGCCGTCTTCCGATAAAGTATGCGGGACAAAGCCGTAATTGCCGGGGTAGCGCATCGCCGTATAGAGAAAGCGGTCGACGAAAAGCGCACCGGAGGCTTTGTCCATCTCGTATTTAATGGGCTCGCCGCCGATCGGCACTTCGATGACGACATTGACGGCGTGGGGCGCATCCGCGCCGATGGGAATCAGGTCGATATTCATGATGTGCGGCCCCTTAAGCGGTCTAGGCATTTGTGAAAACCGCAAAAAATTGCCAAGGGCCTCAAGCATGCCGAAGAAGGCAAGCTGCTGCTCGGCATCGCCTACCACAAGGCCGGCCGCAAGGACGATGCGCTCAAGACCTTCGACAGCGTCGGCGGCGACGCGATCCTCAAGGATCTGGCGCGCTACTGGGCGATCTATGTGCGCGGCCCCGTCACCGGCGCTGCCAAGTAAGTCTGACAGGCAATAGAAAACCGGGCTGCGTGCCCGGTTTTTTTTGGCCAAAAAAAGGGCGGGCCGAGGG
>JAJXZN010000086.1 GCA_021780015.1 Pseudomonadota bacterium | reverse complement strand
GCCTTGGCCGCGAGCGAGGCCGCATGCGCCGACAGGCCCAAGGCCTCCAGGCGGCTTTCGACGCGGGCTAAAATGTCCTCAAGCTCCATAACGGTAGATTGACCGAATTCTTTCGCCATGCACTAAGTAATTTTACCGTTGACATGCAGGTATAATTACCTAATAAATGCGTCTGAGAGGAGGGACATACGCATGTCATCGGAAAAAACATCGTGGACGACTGAGCGCGTGGCGCGGCTCGGATTCCTGGTCGGGCAGGGCTTCGGCGCCAAGCGCATTGCCGAGGACCCGCTGATCGGTTCGACGCCGAACAACGTGCATCGCCAAGCCCAGCGCTTCGGCCTCGCCTTTCGCGACGCCGCCGCAATGGCCCTGCGCCTGCCGCCCGACGCCGCCGCCCGCAACGCCGCGGCGGCCGCCAAGCGCGGCCTCACCCGCGAGGCCTTGATCCGGCTTTTGCTGCTCGTCGCCGCAGACGAACCGAACCTGCTCGACAATATTCTCGACGATGAGGCGTGAGCGATGGACGACGACATGAAGATCAACGCGCTCGAACGCCCTTATGACGAGGAGAATTTCGGCATCCCGGCGCGCTGGGAGCCGGAACATGTCGGACGCCGCTTGGTGAAAGCGTTCATGACGCTCGATCGTCTGCCGCGCGCCCGCGGTCCGCGCGAGCCGGGCGGGCATTGGCCGCGCCATGCGGTCGAATGGGCCGATCGCCTGGCGCAGGCCGAATTGTCGGATGCCGAAAAGCGCACCCGCGAGGCAGCGCAGAATTTCACCGTGCTGCGGCCGAGCGCCGCCGAAATCGCCGAGATGGAATCCGCTTTCGACTGGCTACGCGAATTGCGCGCCGTCGATTCCGGCATGGCGCTGGTGACGAGCCTCTGGGCCTTGCGCACGGCGCGGCGCAAATCGGTGCGCCGCCTTTGTACCGAAAAGAAATGGGCGCCGCATACCTTCTATCGCAAGCGCGCCAAGGCGCTCGCCTATCTCGCCGACCTGCTCAATTCGCGCAACGCGCCGGTCTTTTGAGACGCCGATGCGAGACGAAGGCGTGCAAACCTTCAAAACCGCGCTGCGCCGATCCATTGACGGCGCGACAATTTGCGAGCGATAACACGCGCATTGCAGCGCCCGATCTGCGCGCTGGTTTCCCTTCCGATCCGCATCCCACCCCTGTCCATTGCGAGCGAAGCGAAGCAATCCAGGATCGTTTTTTTTGAATCTGGATTGCTTCGCCGCTATCGCGTCTCGCAAATGACGACCTGCGCCTTATCCTTGTACAAACCCGCAAAACCATGCTGCGCCGATCCGTTGACGGCGCAACACTTTGCGAGGCATAACACGCGCATTGCAGCGCCCGTTCTATGCCCGCTGCAACTCCTTTTCCTTCGAGGCCATCGCAACGCGGTGGCCTTTTGTTTTGGCCGCATCGCTTTGCGGCAGGGCCCGCAAAGGATGTCTCATGGTCTCATTCAGCCCGGGGCAGGAGGCGGCGCGCCGTCTCCTCGAAGGGCCGCAACGTTATACCTGCCTTGCCGGCGGCACGCGCTCGGGCAAGACGTTTCTCATCGTCCGCGCCATCGTCGCCCGGGCGCTGAAGGCGCCCGGCTCACGCCATGCCATCCTGCGTTTTCACGCCAATGCGGCGCGCGCCTCGATCGCGCTCGATACGCTGCCGAATGTCGCCAAGCTTTGCTTTCCGGCGCTCAAGCTGAAACAGCATCGCCAGGACGGCTTTTTCGAACTGCCGAACAAGTCGCGCATCTGGATCGGCGGGCTCGACGACAAGGAGCGGGTGGAGAAAATCCTCGGCCTCGAATATGTCAGCATCTTTCTCAACGAGGCGTCGCAAATTCCCTATGCTTCGGCGCTCGTCGCCTTCACGCGGCTGGCGCAAAAGGTCGAAGGCTTGAAGCAGCGCGCCTATGTCGATTTGAATCCGGTCGCCAAATCGCATTGGACCAATCTTCTGTTCGGCGACAAGCGCGATCCGGCGTCGATGCAGAAGCTCGCCGATCCGAAGAATTACGCGCGCATTTTTCTGAACCCGATCGATAATGCCGATAATCTCGCGCCGGAATTTCTGGAAAGCCTCGCCAATCTGCCGGAGCGGCAGCGCAAGCGCTTTTACGAAGGCGTCTATGTCGACGAGCTCGAAGCGGCGCTGTGGAGCTACGAGATCATCGAGACGACGCGTTGCGCGCCGGGCGATATCCCCGAGCCCGCCCGCGTCAGCGTCGTGGTTGCGGTCGATCCCTCGGGCGCGGCGGGGCGCGACGACCTTAACGCCGACGAGATCGGCTTGATCATCGCGGCGCGCGGCACGGATGGCGATTGCTATATTCTCGCCGATCGCTCGTGCCGCGAGGCGCCAGCTGTCTGGGGGCG
This sequence comes from Pseudomonadota bacterium, assembly GCA_021780015.1. Taxonomy (GTDB): domain Bacteria; phylum Pseudomonadota; class Alphaproteobacteria; order Rhizobiales; family Beijerinckiaceae; genus Methylovirgula. The sequence goes on along the minus strand of JAJXZN010000086.1, from coordinate 160 downwards.
CCGCGCCGTCACCGCGTTTCACGAATTCCGCGCCGATTGCATTGTCGCCGAATCGAATTTCGGCGGCGAGATGGTCCGCGCGACCATCCACGCCGCCGATCCCAATGTGCCGGTGCGGCTCGTCACCGCGAGCCGCGGCAAGGCGGTGCGCGCCGAGCCG
>JAJXZN010000150.1 GCA_021780015.1 Pseudomonadota bacterium | reverse complement strand
AAGGCAGTATTGCGCGAAATGAATCCGACCCTGCAGCACGAAATCTTCGGCCGCCTGACGCTCGACGCGATCCCCTATCGCGAGCCGATCCTGATCGGCACGTTTATCGGCGTCGCGATCGGCGGCCTCGTCGTCCTCGGCGCCATTACCTATCTGCGCGCCTGGGGCTACCTCTGGAAGGAATGGTTCACCAGCGTCGATCACAAGAAGATCGGCGTCATGTATATCGTCCTCGCCGTCGTCATGCTGCTGCGCGGCTTCGCCGATGCGCTCATGATGCGCCTGCAGCAGGCCTTGGCCTCCGGCGGCGGCCAGGGTTACCTGCCGGCGCACCATTACGACCAGATCTTCACGGCGCACGGCGTCATCATGATCTTCTTCGTCGCCATGCCGTTCGTCACCGGCTTGATCAATCTGGTCATGCCGCTGCAGATCGGCGCGCGCGACGTGTCCTTTCCCTTCCTCAACAGCTTCAGCTTCTGGATGACGGTCGCCGGCGCGATCCTCACCATGATCTCGCTCTTCGTCGGCGAATATGCACGCACCGGCTGGCTGGCCTACCCGCCGCTTTCGGAAGCCGCCTATAGCGCCGATGTCGGCGTCGATTATTACATCTGGGGCTTGCAGATCGCCGGTATCGGCACGCTGCTCTCCGGCATCAACATGATCTGTACGATCGTGAAGCTGCGTGCGCCGGGCATGACCCTGATGCGCATGCCGGTCTTCACCTGGACGGCGCTCTGCACCAACATTCTCATCGTCGCCGCCTTCCCGGTTCTCACCGCCGTACTCGCGCTGCTCAGCCTCGACCGCTATCTCGGGTTCAACTTCTTCTCGAACGATTTCGGCGGCAATCCGATGATGTATGTGAACCTCATCTGGATCTGGGGCCATCCGGAGGTCTATATCCTCATCCTGCCGGCTTTCGGCGTATTCTCCGAGGTGACGGCAACATTCAGCGGCAAAAGGCTCTTCGGCTATACGTCGATGGTCTATGCGACGCTCGTCATCACCATTCTCTCCTACCTCGTCTGGCTGCACCACTTCTTCACGATGGGCTCGGGCTCAAGCGTGAACTCGTTCTTCGGCATCACGACGATGATCATCTCGATTCCGACCGGCGCGAAGATGTTCAACTGGCTGTTCACCATGTATCGCGGCCGTATCCGCTTCGAAGTGCCGATGCTCTGGACTGTCGCCTTCATGCTGACCTTCGTGATCGGCGGCATGACGGGCGTCATGCTGGCGGTGCCGCCGGCCGACTTCGTCCTGCATAACAGCCTGTTCCTGATCGCGCATTTCCACAATGTGATCATCGGCGGCGTGTTGTTCGGCATGTTCGCCGGGGTCAATTACTGGTTCCCGAAGGCCTTCGGCTTCAAGCTCGATCCGTTCTGGGGCAAGATGTCGTTCTGGTTCTGGGTCAGCGGCTTCTACTTTGCCTTCATGCCGCTCTATGTGCTGGGCTTCATGGGCGTCACCCGCCGGTTGCGCGTCATCGACGACCCGTCTTTGCACATCTGGTTCATTATCGCGGCTTTCGGCGCCTTGCTCATCCTCATCGGTATTGCGAGCTTCCTCATCCAGATTGCCGTCAGCTTCAAGAATCGCGAGGCGCTACGCGACACGACCGGCGATCCGTGGAACGGTCGCACTTTGGAATGGTCGACCTCCTCGCCGCCGCCCGCCTATAATTTCGCCTTTACGCCGATGGTGCATGACATCGATGCGTGGTGGGACATGAAGCAGCACGGCTATGTTCGCCCGCTCGAAGGTTTCAAGCCGATCCATATGCCGAAGAACACGGCTGCCGGCCTCATCCTCGCGGCCCTCGCGACGATCTTCGGCTTTGCGATGATCTGGCACATCTGGTGGCTGGCGATTGCGGGCTTTGCCGCGGCGATCGCCACCGGCATTGCGCATACGTTCAACTATCACCGCGATTTTTACATTCCGGCGGCCGACGTGAGCCGCACGGAATCTGAACGCACCCGTCTCCTCTCGGCCAAGGCTTAAGTCATGACCGTCCTGACCGATACCGCCACACCCGGCGCCCAGGCGCCGGTCTTCTACGTCGCTGACGAGCATGAGCATCCGGAAGGCGCGAGCACATACCTCGGCTTCTGGATCTATGTGATGAGCGATTGTCTCATCTTTGCCTGCCTGTTTGCGACCTTCGGCGTGCTGGGCGGCAATTATGCCGCCGGCCCGGCGCCGAAAGACGTGTTCGAATTGCCGATCGTGGCGGTCAATACTGCCATGCTGCTCTTGTCCTCGATCACCTACGGCTTCGCCATGCTGGCGATGGACAGGGACAAGACCGGCGCGACGCTCGGCTGGCTTGCCGTCACCGCGCTCTTCGGCGCGGCCTTCGTCGGCATCGAGCTGCACGAATTCGCCGGCCTGATCCACGAAGGCGCGACGCCGGAGCGCAGCGCCTTCCTGTCGTCCTTCTTCACTCTTGTCGGCACGCACGGACTGCACGTCACCTCCGGCCTTGTCTGGATGGTCGTGCTGATGGTGCAGGTCGCGACCAAGGGACTCGTGCAGGCCAACAAGCGCCGGCTCCTGTGCCTCAGCATGTTCTGGCACTTCCTCGATGTCGTCTGGATCGGCGTGTTCACCTTTGTCTATCTCTTGGGGATGTTGCGATGAGCCTTGATGCGCACGCGCTCGACGAATCCGATCACGGCCACGACGACAGCCCGCCGCACGGCACGCTGCAAAGCTATTTGATCGGCTTCGGCCTGTCGGTTGTTCTGACAGCCATTCCGTTCTGGCTGGTCATGTCCGGCGTCATCGCCGACAAGACGGTGGCGGCGATCACGATCATGGGTTTCGCTTTCGTCCAGATCATCGTCCACGTCATCTATTTCCTGCACGTGGACTTCAAGTCCGAGCGCGGCTGGACGATCATGACCTTTATCTTCACGGTGGTGATCCTGTTCATCACGCTCAGCGGCTCGCTGTGGGTCATGTATCATCTCACCTCGAACATGGCGCCGACCCCCGCCGTCATGAGACAGATGCCGTGACGACCCCGCGCGGCAGGGGGCGGGAACGCTCGCTGCTCGCGCGATGGGCGCTTTTCGGCTTCGTTTGCCTCACCGTCGCCGGATTGACCGCACTCGGGGTCTGGCAGCTCGAGCGGCGCGTCTGGAAGCTCGACCTCATCGCCCGCGTCAATGCACGGGTCCATGCCGCGCCGGTCGCGCCGCCCGGCCCCGCCGATTGGCCGGCGATCTCGACCGCCAAGGACGAATATCTGCGCGTCCGGCTATCCGGCCGCTTCCTCAACGACCGCGAGACCTTCGTTCAAGCCCTGACCGAGCTCGGCCCCGGCTTTTGGGTGCTGACACCGCTCAAAACCGACCACGGCTTCATCGTACTGATTAATCGCGGCTTCGTTCCTCCGGCACGGCGCGCGGGCGCCGAGCACGACGTCATCTCCGGCGAGACCAGCATCACCGGCCTGCTGCGGATCAGCGAGCCGAAAGGCCGGTTCCTACGGCCGAACGATCCCAAGGCGGGGCGCTGGTACTCGCGCGATGTCGCGGCTATCGCCGCCGCCCGCGGCCTCACCGACGTGGCGCCTTATTTTATCGATGCCGAGGCCGGCGCCAATCCGGCTGCCTGGCCGCGTGGCGGCCTGACGGTGCTCAGCTTTCCGAATAACCATCTCATCTATGCCCTGACCTGGTTCAGCCTGGCTTTGCTGTTGGCCGGCGGGACCCTTTATAATGTACGGGAGGAATGGCGCGGACGGCACGAAGCCGCCGCCGACCCTGGATCGAGATGCTAGCGCGCGAAGACCCGGATCCCGCAAGCCTTGACGATGACGCGGCCGTCGCGGCGCCGGCGCCGATAGGTGCAGCGGCGGACCTCATGGCCGCGCCGCCGATCTCGGACGCCGCCAATCGCAAGAATATGGCCCTGCTCATCCAGTTCCGCTGGATCGCGGTGATCGGCCAGTTCATCACCATCATGTTCGTGCAATTCGGCCTCGGCATTTCCTTGCCGTTGCCGCCGATGATGGCCGTTCTGGGCGGTCTCATCCTGCTCAATTTCGCGAGCCGCCTCTGGCTGCGCTCGCATGACGATATCGGCAGCGCGGCGCTATTGCTCGTCTCGATGCTCGATGTCTTTGCCCTGACGGCGCAGCTTTGGCTCTCCGGCGGCGCCAACAATCCCTTCGTCTCGCTCTATCTGCTGCAGATCACGATGGCGGCGGTGCTGCTCGATGCGCAATCGACCTGGCTGATTGTCGCACTGACCTTTACCGGCTTTGTCGTTCTCGTCAGCTTTCACGAACCGCTCGATATTCCAAGCCGCTGGGCCGGCACCAACACCTTCTCGCTGCCAATTCTGGGGATGCTCGTGTGCTTCATCCTCAATGCGGCGCTGCTCGTCGTTTTCATCAGCCGGATCACGCGCAATCTGCGCGAACGCGACACCCGCCTCGCGACGCTCAAACAGGCCGCGATCGAAGAAGACCATGTCGTCCGTATCGGGCTGCTCGCGACCGGCGCGGCGCATGAGCTCGGCACGCCGCTCGCCTCGCTGTCGGTCATTCTTGGCGATTGGCGACGCATGCCGCTCGTCAAAACCAATGCCGACCTGCGCCAGGAGGTCGAAGAAATGCAGACGGCGGTCAACCGCTGTAAGGGGATCGTCAACGATATCCTGGCTTCGGCCGGCGAGGCGCGCGGCGAGGCGCCAGGCGTGACGACGGTGACAAAATTCCTCGACGATATCGTCGCCGACTGGCGCGCGGGCCGGCCGACGGCCACGCTTGCCTATCAGAACAAGTTTGGGGCGGACCTGCCGATCGTCTCGGATTCGGCACTGAAGCAGATCGTTTTCAACGTACTCGACAATGCCGCGGAAGCCTCGCCGAGCTGGGTCGGGTTCACCGCCGCGCGCGAGGCTGATTCGCTTATCCTCGAAGTGAGCGACATCGGTCCTGGCTTCGCGCCGGAGATTCTGGCAAATTTCGGCCGGCCCTATCAATCGAGCAAAGGCCGGCGCGGCCGCGGCCTTGGCCTGTTTCTCGTCGTCAATGTGGTCAGGAAACTTGGCGGCACCGTCACTGCGCGCAATCGCGGCCGCGGCGCCGTCGTAACATTGCGTCTGCCCTTGAGCGCCCTGGCAATCGGAGCCCCGCGTTATGGTCAATGAGCGTTTGCTGATCATCGTCGAGGACGACGTCGCCTTTGCCAATACGCTGAAGCGCTCTTTCGAGCGCCGCGATTACAAGGTGCTGCACGCCGACAGCCTCGGCGGGGTGAAAACGTTGCTCGAAACACAGAACCCCGGCTATGCGGTGGTGGACCTCAAACTCGGCGGCGGCTCGGGCCTTGCCTGCGTCGAGGCCTTGCACGCGCACGATTCCGAAATGCTGATCGTCGTCTTGACCGGCTATGCCAGCATCGCAACCGCCGTCGAAGCCATCAAGCTTGGCGCCCGCCACTATCTCGCCAAGCCGTCAAATACCGACGATATCGAGGAAGCCTTCCAGCGATCGGCCGGCGATACGCAGGTTCCCCTGACAGAGCGCCCGACCTCGATCAAGACGCTCGAATGGGAACATATCCACCGCACGCTGGTCGAAGCCGATTTCAATATTTCGGAAACGGCGCGGCGGCTCGGCATGCACCGGCGCACGCTCGCCCGCAAACTCGAAAAGCGGCAAGTGAAATAGTTCAAGTGAAATAGTTCAAGTGAAATAGTTCGAGTGAAATAAATTACCAGCGCAGCCAGCGGCTGCCCGCAAGCGCCCCGACCGCCATGACGACCAGTACGGCGAGCGTATACCAGGTCGCGACGAAAAGCGGCGAATCGTCGGGGCAATGGGTCGCGTAAAGCGAAGCGCCGAACGCGCCGGCAAAAAGCCCTGCGACGGCGCCGGCGAGACCGGGATTGTCCGGCGCGCCACGATGCAGGGCGATGAGGGTGCCGACCAGCGGCGCCGCCGACATCAGCGGGATCAGCACCATGCAGACAAGGGCGTTGTGGCCGATGAGGCGCACACGCCAGAGGTCCGGCGGAACGACCGCGAGTTCGATCAGGACCGCGCCGGCGAGCACAATCAGCAGCGCGATCAAGATCAGCACCAGCGGCCGCGGGTCGCCGCGTGGCCTGGCCAGTTGCAAGGCCAGAGGCCCGGCGCAGGCAAAAACGGCGACCGGGAAAGCAATCTTGAACAGGATGCGCCAGTCGGGCAGCAGTGTGAAGAGATGCGGGCGCAGGCCGATGGCCAGAGAATAGAAGACGAGCGAGACCGCGACGCCTGGAAGAAAGCCGTAAAGAAGCGCCTGCGCGAGAGACATGCGCGGTGCGCTGTCCTGCGCCAGGCTACGGATCAGGTCATCGGTTTTCATGCCGCGCCGCCTCCCCTGGAGGTGCGTGCGGCGAGCGCGGCGAGCCCGCGATGCAGGGCGACCCGCACGGCGCCCCGCGTCATCATCAGCTTCTCCGCCGCCTCGGCAATCGAATCGCCGGCGACCGCAATGGCCTGCACGACCTTGCGCTGCACTTCGGGCAGCGTGCCGAGCTGGCGGTCGATATAAAGGCTGGCGAGATTGGGCTCTTCGGTGTCGGCCGTGAGCATCTCCGTAAAATCGTCAATGGGGACGTCGACATGCCGGCCTCGGCGGCGCAAGGCGTCGATCGTCTTATGCCGGGCAATGGTGAAAACCCAAGGCGTCACCGGCGCAGTTTCGATCCACGTCTGCCGTTTCAGATGGATGGCCAGCAGAATGTCCTGCACAATATCCTCAGCCTCAGCCCCTGCCGAATTTGTCCGCGCCAGCAAACGCCGCACGAAGGCCCGCAGCACCGGCGCCAATTCCCGCAGGAATCGCTGATAGGACAGCGAATCCCCGGCATTAGCGGCGCGCAGAAGAGAACTCCACTCGCTATCCCGGTCTGGCCGCACGCACCCTCTTAGCTTGTTCGCAAAAACCCTGCTTGGCGTTACATGCCTTTTTGGCCTCGTGTTGTCACGCCTTCGTGATCTAAAATCGTCGGCGCCGCCGGTAACGGCCATCGAAGGCGCCTCGTACTAGGGCCGTGCGGGTTGCCAACCCCAGATCGACGACGGCCCCTTCCACAAGGCTCAAGGAGCAATTTATGACGACCAAATCGGGACTGACGAAGGCCACCTTGGCCTCCTCGCTCGCCGCCGCCATCGCGCTCGTATCCGTCCAGGCGCAGGCCGATGCCAAAAAGACCGAAAAATGTTACGGCGTGGCGCTGAAGGGCCATAACGATTGCGCCGCCGGGGCCGGCACCACCTGCGCCGGAACCCAGCCGATCGATTACGATGGCCATTATTTCAAACTCGTGCCCAAGGGCACCTGCACCGCGATGAAGACGCCCAAGGGCGCCGGCTCCTTGACCGAGAAAATGTGAGATGCGCGAGGGCGGTGTTGGATGCGGGTTGTCCGCGCCCACTCCGCTCTCGTGATTTTGCCCGGTACGCGGGCTGCGGGCTTGCGTGCCGATTGACGCGGGGACTTTCGCCATGAGCTTCGCTTCGCTGCCGGCCGAGATCGGCCTCGGTTTCAAGCCGCAACATTTTTCCGATATCGCGGCGGCTCCGGCGGCGGTCGGCTTTTTCGAGGTCCATGCCGAAAATTATTTCGGCGCCGGCGGCGTCCCGCATCGCCAGCTCGCCGCCTTACGGCGCGACTATGCGCTGTCGCTGCACGGCGTCGGTCTTTCGATCGGCGGCGAGACGCGGCTCGACGGCCATCATCTTGCGGCCCTCAAGGCGCTGTGCGCGCGCTACGAGCCGGAGAGCTTTTCCGAACATTTGGCCTGGGCCTCGCACAACGAGACCTATTTCAACGATCTTCTGCCGCTGCCGCTGAATGAGGCGACGCTCAAGCGCGTCGCCGCGCATGTCGATGAATTGCAGGCGGCGCTGCAATGCCGCGTGCTGATCGAAAATCCGGCAAGCTATCTGAGCTTTTCCGACGGCACGATCGCCGAGCCGCAATTTCTCGCCGAGCTCGCCGCCCGCACCGGCTGTGGCCGGCTGCTCGACATCAACAATGTCTATGTCAGCGCCGTCAACCTGGGTTTCGATCCGAAGACCTATCTCGACGCTTTCCCGCTCCAATGGATTGGCGAAATCCATCTCGCCGGCCATAGCGATGCGACCGATGCCGAAGGCCGCACCCTGCTCATCGACACGCATGGGGCGCCGATCGCAGACCCCGTCTTTGCGCTTTACCAATGGGTGCTGGCGCGCACCGGGCCGCGGCCAAGCCTGATCGAACGCGACAACGACGTGCCGGCTTGGCCGGCGCTCGTCGATGAGGCTGCAAAAGCGGGCGAGATCCTCGAGGCCGCGCGCAAAGCCCAATCGCATCAGGCTGCGTGAGCGCCATGAGCCAAGCCCAATTCGCCGCAGCCCTGCTCGATCCGGATCTCGCCGCGCCGGCGACGGTCAGCGCCGGTCATCGCAGCCGCTTTGCGATCTATCGCAACAATGTCGCCGTGAGCCTGATCGAGGCCTTGGCGACACGCTTTCCGGCGGTGCGTCGCGTCGTGGGCGAGGAATTTTTCGCCGAAGCCGCACGCTTATTCGTCGCCCGCCATCCGCCGACGTCGCGGAGAATCGCCATCTATGGGGAAGATTTTGCCGATTTCCTCGAGCGCCTGCCCGCCTGCGCGGAGATTCCTTATCTCGGCGATCTCGCCCGGCTGGAAGCGGCGCGCACCCACGCCTATCACGCTGCCGACGCAGCGCCGCTCGGGCCCGAGACGCTCGCCGTCCTCTCGGCCGAGTCGCTCGCCGACCTGCGCGTCACGCTGCATCCGGCGGTCGCCATCATCGTCTCGGCCCATCCGATCGTCACCATCTGGGCGATGAACACAGGCGAACAGCCGTTCGCAAATATCGATGATTGGCGCGACCAGGCCGCGCTTATTTCGCGGCCGGCGATCGATGTCGAGGTCCGCATATTGCCGCCCGGCGGCGCGGCTTTTCTTACAGCGCTGGCGCGCGCCACGCCGCTCGCCGAAGCGGCCGAAACCGCGCAGCTATCCGCGGCCGATTTCGATCTCACGCTCAATCTCGCGGCGCTGTTCAGCGCCGGCCTCGTCTCGCACATGTCCATGCCTCCCGAAGGAACGATACGATGAGCAGTGTTTCACTTCCCGCCAAGCAAGGTTCGCTCCTGCGGCGCGCCGCGCAAGTCATCGGCTTGCTTGAATCCCTGCCCTACTGGGTCTTGGGCCTCGCGGCACGGGTGTTTCCCGCCGCCGTCTTCTGGCAATCGGGCCAGACCAAGATCGAGGGCTGGCATCTGAGCGACAGCGCCATCGCGCTCTTCCAGGACGAATATAAACTGCCGCTCGTCGACCCGACGGCGGCAGCCTATGCGGCGGCCTTCGCCGAACATTTCTTTCCGATCTTGCTCGTGCTCGGCCTTGCCAGCCGCTTCGCCGCATTCTCGCTGCTGATCATGACCTCGATCATCGAGATTTTCGTCTATCCCGACGCCTGGCCGACGCATGGCGTCTGGGCGACCTGCTTTCTGCTCGTGATCACGCGCGGGCCGGGCCTGATCTCGCTCGACCATTTCATCGCGAAACATTTCGGTATCGTCTCGCGCAAGGCCAAGTGAGAGGCGCTCAAGTAAGGCGCCCTATTGCGCGACGACACCGCTGCGGTCGGCCTCGATGGCAAAGGCCGCAGCGAACAGCGCCTTCGTATATTCGCTCTGCGGATGCGCGAAAATCTCGCTGGCGGCGCCTTGCTCCACGACCTTGCCGTGGCGCATGACGATGATCTCATTGGCAAGCGCTTTCACGACGCGCAGATCGTGGCTGATGAAGAGATAGGCAAGCTGGCGCTTTTCCTGCAATTGCCGCAGCAGATCGACGATTTGTGCCTGGACCGACATGTCGAGCGCC
>JAJXZN010000143.1 GCA_021780015.1 Pseudomonadota bacterium | reverse complement strand
AAATCGCTGGCGAAACAGCTTGGGCCGAAGGGGATCCGCGTCAACGGCGTCGCGCCGGGCCCCATTTGGACGCCCCTGCAAGTCTCCGGCGGCACGACAATGGACCGTCTTGAGCGTTTCGGCGGCCACACGCCGCTTGGCCGCGCCGGCCAACCCGCGGAACTGGCATCGATCTACGTGCAGCTCGCCGCGGACGATGCGAGCTATGCGACCGGACAAGTCTATGGCGCCGCTGGCGGCAGCGGCCAGCCCTGAGGCTTATTTACGGCCGCAGATTACGGTCGCAGACATGGACGACATTGCGGCCGGCGTTCCGGACGACGGGGCGGCGACCGACCAGAGACGCCTCTCACGGATCGGTGATCTGAAACGCCGACAAAAGCGGCCGCCCAATCTTGCCGGCTCGGCTGGCGGTCGCCATCTTCCGCGCGAGTCACAAGGCGCAAAGCGCTATCGAAGGGAGGAGAAGCAAATATCGCAATGGAGTGATCCGGTTGACTGTGAAAGACGCGCCACAACCCTGGCCGAGCCTCGTCATTTTCGCTTTGGCTATGGGTGGCTTTGCAATCGGCGTCACCGAATTTGCGACGATGAGCCTGCTTCCCTATTTCGCCAAAGACCTCGCCGTGGATGCGCCGACGGCCGGCCATGCGATCAGCGCCTACGCCCTGGGCGTCGTTGTCGGCGCGCCGATCATTGCCGTGCTTGCCGCTCGGATGGCCCGGCGGACCCTGCTCATTATCCTGATGGGCGTCTTCGCGCTCGGCAATGCACTCGCGGGACTGGCCCCGAGCTATGCCTGGCTGGTGGTCTTCCGTTTCCTAAGCGGCCTGCCGCATGGCGCCTATTTCGGCATCGCCGCCATGCTCGCCTCATCGCTCGTCCCGGCGAATAAGCGCACCCGGGCAATCGGCCAGATTTTCCTCGGTCTCACCGCGGCGACGGTCATCGGTGTACCAGCGGCGAACTGGCTCGGGCAGGAGATCGGCTGGCGCTGGAGTTTTGGCGCCGTCGCGCTCCTCGGCGTCACCGCATTGCTGCTCGTCGCCGTGCTCACGCCTTATGACGAGCCGGACACGGCAGCAAGTCCGCTACGCGAACTCGGCGCGCTGAAACGGCCGCAAGTCTGGCTGACGCTGGCGATCGGCGCCATTGGTTTCGGCGGCCTTTTCGCCGTCTACACCTATCTTGCCTCGACGCTCGCCGACGTGACGCACGTCTCGAGCCTCTATCTGCCGCTCGTGCTCTGCGCCTTCGGCCTCGGCCTCACAGCGGGCAATCTGGTCGTGCCGCTTTTCGCCGATCGCGCCCTGATGCCGACCGCCGGTGCGCTGCTCGTCTGGACCGCGGCGATGCTCGCCCTCTATGCTTTCGCCGCGCAGAATATCTGGGCGGTCAGCGTCGACGTCTTTCTGATCGGCTGCGGCGGCGCGCTTGCGACCGTCTTGCAAACGCGGCTGATGGATATTTCCGGCGAGGCTCAGGCGCTGCCGGCGGCGCTCAACCATTCTGCCTTCAACACCGCCAATGCGATCGGGCCTTGGCTCGGTGGCATGGCGATTGGCGCCGGCTTCGGCTGGACGGCGACCGGCTGGGTCGGCTTCGCGCTGGCGCTCGGCGGCTTGGCGATCTGGCTTCTGTCAGTCGCGATCGACAGCCGTATCGAGGGAGAGCCTAAGCTCGTGGAAGATGCGGCCGAGTAGCGTCAGGCCGCCTGGTCCTTCGCCTCGCGCCGGCGTGCGTGCAGAATCCATTCGGTATAGCCGTTGGGCTGCACGCGGCCCTTGAAGATCAGGTCTTCCGCCGCCTTGAAAGCCGGGCCGTCGAAGCCGGGCGCCATCGGTCGGTAGGCCGCGTCGCCGTCGTTTTGCCGATCGACGATCGCCGCCATGCGCTTCAGCGTATTGGAGACCTGCGTCTCACTGACAATGCCATGGTGCAGCCAGTTGGCAATATGCTGGCTTGATATGCGCAAGGTGGCGCGATCTTCCATCCGCGCGACGTCGTGGATGTCGAGGACTTTCGAGCAGCCGATCCCCTGATCGATCCAGCGCACGACATAGCCCAGAATGCCCTGGCAATTGTTGTCGAGCTCTTCCTGCACCTCATCCGGCGCGAAGTTTCCACGCGAGATCGGAATGGTCAAAAGATCGGAGAGCTTCGCCGATGGCCGGGCGCGCAACTCCTTCTGTCGCTTGAAGACATCAATGCGGTGATAATGCGTCGCATGCAACACCGCCGCCGTCGGCGACGGCACCCAGGCAGTGTTCGCGCCCGAGGTCAGATGCGGAATCTTGTCGACCAGCATGCCCGCCATGCTATCCGGCATGGCCCACATGCCCTTGCCGATCTGCGCCCGGCCCGGCAGACCACAGCGCAGGCCGACATCGACATTCAAATCTTCATAAGCCGCGATCCATTTCGTTTTCTTCATCTCTTCTTTGCGGATCATCGGCCCGGCCTCCATCGAGGTATGGATCTCGTCGCCGGTGCGATCGAGGAAGCCGGTGTTGATGAAGAACACGTGATTGCCTGCCGCCTTGATCGCCGCCTTATCAT